>QMXU01000020.1 GCA_003662305.1 Candidatus Hecatellales archaeon | reverse complement strand
GCTTCCAGGGGGGCGTGTCTACGTTTCAGCCTTCGGCTTGACGGCTGGCGAAGCCTTGGAGGCGGTGAGGAGGCTTACGGTTTTCGGAGGCAGGCCTGAGCCTTTAAGGATGGCAGACCTCCTTGTTAAGGGGTTAGGCTTGTGGAAGGGTGTTAGAGGGCTTTAAAGTCTAGGGACGCCACGTTTGCGGTTTGGAGGTCTACTAGGGCTGCTGTTCCAGGGGTGGGTGTAAGCCCGAGCCTCTGCTGGTAGCTGGTTTGCCCCTGCCAGCATCCTGAATTCACCAGTCGGACGCCCCTGTAAACTGTGTAGCCGTAGATGTGTATGTGGCCTGCATGGTAGAAGTCTGGAACTTCTTCGACCACCAGCCAGTCGGATGGCTCCGGAGCCAGGGGTGTACGCTGCCCGTAGACTGGGGCTACATGCCTGCTTCTCAGCAGTGCCACCATGGACTTTACAGGGTCCTCATGGTTCGCCTCTGGAAGGCTTGCTAGAACGTCTTCCAGGCTTCGCCCGTGGTGGAGGAGGAAGGATACTCCGTGAAGCTGAACTAGGCTGGGATTTCCAAGGGAAGTCAGGCTTTCACGCCTGTATAAGGGTTCAGCGTATTCTCGGCTTATGGCAGGCTGGGGCAGAGCCCTCCTGCAGGCGTCATGGTTCCCCGGGATAACTACAAGCTGAATGTAGTCTGGAACTTGCTCCATCAGCCTGGCTGCATGCTCGTACTGCCTGTAAATGTCAGGGGTTTCCAGCTCCCTCTCCTGTTCAGGGTACACGCCGACGCCGTCCACCAAGTCTCCGGCAACCACCAGATACTTAACTCTTCCCACAGCCTCCACAAGCCTATGGTTTCCAAGCTGGCCTCTAAGCCATTTCAGAAGCCTCCTGAAAAGCTCTGCCTCGAAAATCTTGCTTCCAACGTGGAGGTCTGAGATGAGGAGGACTGCTAAAGGCTGCTCAGCTGTGGCAGGCTTATGCTGAGGAACCTCAGGGAGCATGAGGTCTTCGGCGAGGAAAAGGTCTTCCCTGAACTTCACGGCTGAAACGCAGATCACCTGGTCTAGGAGTATTCCTGAAGCCTTCTCGGCGATCCTTGGATTGCGGGCTGAAGGCTGAACCAGAACCGTGGCTGAAGCCTCTAGGTCTTCAACCTTCAGGAAAACCCTGGCTCCACGGCTGACCTTACCTGAAACCATGCATACAAACTTGGTTTTGGAGCCTTGAGAGGCGGTTAAAGCCTCAGCCAGCGTTGAGGCGTCACGGCAGTCAAGCCTCTGCATTAGAAGCTTCCTAAGCTTTTCAAATCTGTCCCTGAAGTATTCGAGGAAGCTTCCCACTTCGCCCTTCGACTTCAACCGTCCTGTTGGGTCCATTAAAACTTTAACTTCAGCCTCGTATTCGCGGGCCAGAGGCTTAAAGGAGGGTTTACCGGTTGGCTCAGCCTTCAAGGCTTCTTGGGCAGCCTTCTCCCTAAGCCTTCCAGCAGCCTCTTCGACTAGGGAAGCCCCTACGAAGGGGGTTTCAGCCTGTCTGCTCCTTAAGATTTCCAAGAGGCAGCCGGCAATTTCCTCTGGGTTTAAGGTTTCGGATAGGCTTTGAAGGGTGGCGAAGGCTTCAGCTTCAAGCTGGTATCCGGCTTCGAACAGGGTTTTAACAGCCTTCTTAAGCGATTCCGCTGTCAAGGCTTACCAGCCTACTTCATGGGCTGCTCCCGGCTTTTCACGGTTGCAGGCTTTCAAACTCGCAGTAGGGGGCTCCTTCAGCCACGCAGAGCCTTTCCTTAAGCTTAACCTTTTTGCCTGTTAGGGCTTCCATAACCCCTTCCAGGTAGCCTTTAATGTAGATGCAGGCTGTCTCCTTAACGGTTTCTTTCCCCCGGGCGAAGGGGTTATTGTAAACTCTGAAAAGGTATTTTCCGCCGTCGATGTCAAGTTTTTCAGCTTCAAACCTCCCCCAGCCAAGCCTGCTGAGTTCGCTGCAAACTCTTTCAACCACCTGCTCCTTGGAGGCCTCCTCCTTGAGGCCTATGATAAGTTCGGCCATGGCTTTTCCAGCTCCTCTACCAGCCAGATACCAGATGGTGTAGGCTCCTGAGCCGAAGGCTTTAGTGGTTTCGTCAAACATTCCTTGAAGGGCTTCAACCCTCAGCAGAACCCATTCGGTTCCCAGATAGCTTAGAGAACCGTCTCTACTGTCCACTTTCACCTTGCCAAGGTCTTCCACGGGTTTCATCCCCCTAACCTGAAAAGGCAGCCATCCCCACAACTGCTATTTTAAGCTCTTCAGTAGCTAATAACAGTTTAGCCGGGGATAGACTAAAAATCCTTTGGAAGCCCTAGGCTTAATGAGGCGTAGGTGGTTTAATTGTCGGTTGAGATTAGGAGGCTTCAGTCTACGAGGGACGGAACCTTCCTGGTAACCCTGCCCAGGGAGTGGGCTAAACGGTTTAAGCTTCAGAAGGGAGCCCCCATCCATGTTAAGGAGAGGGTCGACGGATGCCTCATTCTTGACCCACGATACGGAGCGGAGGAAACCCAGGAAATCGTTTTGAAACTCTCTGAAAGAATTGAGGACAGCATCCTCAGCAGCTACCTACTAGGCTACGAGTTTATCGCCGTTGAGGAACCTCAAGGGCTCAGAGAAGAGGGCAGGGAGAGAATTAAGCGTACAGCAAGCCGCCTCATAGGCGTGGAAATAATTGAGGAAGATGAAAGGCGGATACTACTCCAATGTCTTCTGAGGGCTACAGCCATACCTCCCGAGAAAATTCTTAGACGCCAGTACATTCTCTCGAAAAGCCTCCTAGATGACGCCTTTGAAGCGCTTCTATCCTTAAACCTTGAAGAAGCGGGAAAAGTTAGAGATAAAGACGAGGAAATAGACAGGCTGTACTTCCTTTTGGTGAGAATCCTCAGAAGCCTCATAGTCAACCCTAGGCTTGGCGAGAAGCTTGGAATTTCACCCATAGACTGCCTTGACTACAGGCTTGTCGCCAGCCTCGTTGAAAGGATAGCGGACACCTCGGTGGAGGTAGCGGAGCTCGTGTCAAAGCTTAAAGCCCAAGGAGGAATCCCCAGAGCCTTCCGGGGTTTCCTAGAGAAATTCAGCGGCAAGCTTTCCTCAACCTACGAGCACGCTATTAAAGCCCTTTTCTCCCGTGGGGAAAAAACCGTAAACCAGGCTTTAAGAAGCCTAAAAGACGCTGCTGAAAGCCTTAGAAGCCTAGAGGAGGAAGCCTTAAAACGCAGGGGAAACCCTCCAACCCTCTACATCCTGCTAACCCTCCTGGGAACCCTTATAGACCAGATAAAAGACATAACGGACCTAGCCTTCCCAAGGCCTCGTCCGTAACCCTTCCAGCCGGCTTCCTGAGCTTCAAGGGCTGGCGCCGGGGATGGGACTTGAACCCATGCGGGCCGTGAGGCCCATCGGATCTCCTGGAGGGGATCTCGAGTCCGACGCGTTGGCCGCTCCGCCACCCCGGCTGCTAGAGTTTTATTTGCTCGGGGTTTAATGGGTTTTGTGGTGTACTCCGGCTTGAGGAGGCTTGAAAGGGAGTTTTGGAAGGCGGTTGAAGCCGTTAGGGATGAAGCCTTCAGGCGTAAGGTTGAAAGGTTCCTGCGTAAAGCCTTCAAACGGCTTGAAAAGGAAGGCTTAAACTTTTTTGAGGCCCCAGCCGGTCGAAGCCAGCATCACGCCTATGCTGGAGGCCTGGCTCAGCACACGCTTTCCATGCTTAGAATAGCCTTAGCCATGGTGGAAAACCTCGCCCGGTACTACGGGTTTAGGAAGGTTAACAGGGACTACGTGGTGGCGGGAGCCCTACTCCACGACCTTTACAAGCCTTTAACCTACAGGGTTAGGGAGGACGGAGGCTACGAGTTTTCTAGGCTTGGAAACCGCCTTGACCATTTGACGATGCTGGTGGCCGACGCTGGAAAGGCAGGGTTCCCCTTGGACTTCCTCCATGTGCTTGCTGCCAGCCATGGCGAGTGGGGCCCCATGCCTCCCCGAACCTTGGAAGCCCTGATAGTCCACCTGGCAGACCTAGCCGACTCCAGGTTTGCAGGCCAAGTAGGCAGGGCAGCCCAGAACATTCTCAGAGGCAGAGGGAAGCCTGTTCCTTCAGCCCTAACCGTGAAGGAAGCGTTGAAGGTTATCGTTGAAGGCGAAGCCTAGAGGACCCTGCCAGCGTGAAGTCCGGTAGAACCTCGCCGATTTCAACTTCGCCTACGAAGCCTTTAACAGGCGTCAGAACCTTCAAGGTTTCCCTTTTCCTGTTGTAGGCTAAGGCCACACCTATACCCAGAAGTTTTCTCCCCGGCGGAGCGTATAAGGCTAGAATGGCTCCAGGCTTAGGCTCCGGTAAGCCTGAAACCTTGACCTGCTGGAGGCTTAGGCTTCTGGTGGAGGCTTCGGCGAAATACTTGGCGTAGGACTGCCATCGGAGGCCACGTCTTTCACCGCGGCTTCTAGCTCTAACCTTTGGGGAGGCGGGAAGCCTTACCACCTGGAGACCTCCTGCTTCAAGCCTTTCTAGGACGGGTTCAAGCTCCCCTGAGGTTTGAAGGCCGACGGCAACTTCAGCCTCCACGGCTTTAACAAGGCTTACCTTATAGGCTTCAGCCCCATCTCCGGAAATCCACCCGTCAGTGTTCAGGACAACCAGCCTTGAACGTTGCTTCTCCTCGGAGTACAGCCTTTTTAAGGCTTCCAGCAGCCTTCCTCTAACTTTTGAAGACGTTGTGGAGCCTGCGAACTCAAGTCTTTCAGGGCTGACGAAGAAAAGGTCGAAGACAGGTTTACCGAGCTGGGCGGCTCCAAGCGTGCATGGGGGGCCGAGGTCTGACTGTCCTACATCCCCGTCCACAATGCTTACCCTCACATCTCCTTTTAGGGCCTGGTTGGCTAGGAAAACCGTGAAGGCTGTTTTTCCAACGTCTACTCCTCCCAGCACCGCAACCGTTAAGGGCTTCAGCCCGGCTGCTTCAACTATCCGGCGGGCTGCCTTCCACCAGCCCTCGGGGATGGTGCTTCCATCGTACTTGTCCAAGGAACCGCCAGAGCCCAGTTCAACCTTTAACCTGCAGTTTTCAACCGCGTAGACCGGGAGAAGCCTCCACCTTCTTATGGTAACTTTTTCTCCAGGCTTTAAAGGTGCTCCCAGAATATAGGCTTCCCCCTCCAAGAGCATGGTGGAGGCTGGGCCTGAAACCATCAGGGTTTTTCCGGCTTCGATTTTAAGCTCCGGCAAGGCTTAACGACGCCTCAGCCTTCAGCCCTCTCTTAAGGCGATTTCTACAGCTGACGCCTCGTCAGCTCCCCTATGCTTGGCTCCCCTTCTTTTCGCCTTAACGGTGGTTCCAGCCTCGTCCACGAGTTTAAGGCTTGCTTCAACCTTAAGCTTCTGGGAAGCCTCTTCGAGGAAGGCTTTAAGCTTGAGGAGGTTAAGACTGGGAGGCCACGTTTTAGGGCTGCCTCCAACCTTTACTACAACTTTTCTAGGCTTCCAGTCGGCTAAAACCTTTTCAAAGGCTTCGAAAAGCCTTTTAAGGCTTCCATAGGAGCCTCTGTGCACTACGGTTCCGCCTGCAACCACCGCGAAGCCCAAAGTTTTGCCGGGGTCTATTCCCACGGTGAAAACCTCGTTTTCCAAGCCGTATATGGCGAGCAGGGCTTCTGAAACAGCTCTTCCAGCTTCCCCATGCCTGCAGGCTACAATTTTAACTCCGGACTTAGCTGCCTCCTCCACCCTAGAGAACTCAGCCTCAGAGGTTAGCACAGCCTTAACGGTTAAGGGCAGAGGCTCCCTTGGAAGTTTAACCAGGAACCGAATCCCCCTCCGCTTAAGCTCCTCCACCAGTTCATAGAAAAGCCTGCCGTCCCCGGTTGCAACAGCCAGATTAACCTTCACAGTCAACCTTCATTCATCCCGTTCATTCAAAATTCCTCTCAGGCAGCCTCCTCCAGTTTAGGATAGCTGAAATCATAGGTTTTGATAGCTCCGTCAGCTGTAATGACTATTATTTCGTAGTCTCGGGGATGAGCCAGCAGTTTATGCGAAAGATTTACCATTTTAACCTCTCCAGCATTCAGCATGACTGGAGGGGAAAACCCCTGCGAGTATACGGCTAAACGGGCTTCCGCGTCGAGTAAAACCACCTTCACGATACCTGAAGGCTTTGAACCCTTATTCGCCACTTCAACACCGGTAAGCCTTGAATCCTTCCAGTTTATTTTCACACCTTCTATCTCTAGGTTTTCAGCTTCAGGCATTCCTGCTAGAGAAGCTTGAACATAGAAATACACGGCTGAAACTATAATGATACCTATGAAAACTAGGCTTAAGGCTGCAAGGCTTTTCTTCCAAATCTTAACTCCGCTGGAGGCCTCAGACAAGGCTTTCACGGTAAAGAAGATAAACCGGGTTCTTAACGTTATGATATAGATTTTCGGAAACATTTTAAGCTTAGCTGATAATTAAAAGTTGAGAAGCCGGGATGGCCGAGCGGCTAGGCGGCGGGCTGCAGACTCGCTACACGCCGGTTCAAATCCGGCTCCCGGCTCCAAGCCTCAAGTTCAAATCCATCATTTTTTATCTGTGGGCGTTCAGCTTTTTGAACAGGCTGTTCTAAACAGTATGATTAAACGGTTTAGAAGCCCATTTAATTCTGGGTGTTAGGTGATGGTTGACCTCCGAGTTAAGGTTTTAGGCCTCCTATTTTTCTGCTTGCTTTCCCTTTCAGCTCTCTCTGCTCCCGTGGCTTCAGCTGATAGGGGAGCCATCCCCCTTGAGCCCACGTCTATCTATGAGGCTGGGCAGAAGGCTGTGGTGGCCTGGAATGGAAGCCGGGAAGTGCTCATACTCTCCGTGGACTTGAAAACCGTTAAAGAGAAAACCTGGGCCTTAGAAGTTCTGCCCTTACCTTCCATGCCCGCCGTTGAGAAAGGCTCTGAAAAGGCTTTTCAAGTCCTGTCCGACTACTTTGCAGCCCAGAAGCTGCCAACCGGACTGAAAGCTGAGAGGGAGAAGAAACTTGAAATCTTATTTCACAGGCAAATAGGCCTCCACGATGTCACTGTTGCCAAGGTTGGCAGCGCTGGGAAATTCGCCAGCTGGCTTAAAGATTTCACATCCTCCCACGGGCTTCCTGAGCCTGCACCTGAAGGCTTGGAGAAGGCTGTGAGGCTTATTGAGAGCTACCTCGCCCGGGGATACAGCTATTACGCTGTGGATTTGGTGGAGGTTTCAGGGGAGCTTGGAAGCGTTGAACCCTTAGTCTACAGCTTCAACACTGACCACGCCTATTTTCCCCTAGAGATTTCAACCTTAGCCAGAGGTGAAACCTCCATAACCATCTTCCTCCTCACAGCTGGCAGACCTGAGATTTCAGGTGGAACCCTGAAAAAGACAAGGCTTTCCCCGCTGTTTGAGAATCGTATCCCGAGAAAACTCCTGGGCGAAGCTGACCCTAGGATAGCCTCCCTCTTCCAAGGTTCAGCTGAAACCTGGCTGACGATTCTCTCCTATAAAGGAGATATTTCAAGGTTAAGAGGAGACCTAGTGTTAAATGCTACAGTGGGAACCCCTGTAATTCCCTCTGAAAAATGGGTTCCCTATACTCCCAGCTCCAAGCAGGTTAAACTTGAAGTTTTAGAGGCTGAGGGGGAAATCCGTTTGAAGGTTTCCGTGGTGGTTCCCCACGGAGGATTTAGGGTTTTCTGGGGTGAGCCTGCTAGGGATGGAAGCTTTGTCAGGGTGGAAGCCAAGATGGAGCGGTGGACGGGCCCGGCCATCCAAGTGATAACCACCCTGACCCACACCTACAACCTTGGAAAGCTTCCTCCCGGAGGCTGCACTATGTTTTTCAAGGTGAACGGACAGCCTGTTGCAAGCGTAGGCTACCAGTTGGGAGGCGGGAAGCCTGCCATGCTCCCTCTGGTGGTGCTTGCAGTTGTGGCGGCGGCAGCCTTCGCCCTAGCCGGGCTGAACCAGGGGAAACGCCGGTTCAGCCTTCGCCGAGGAGCACTTTAACTATTTCCGGGATGATGTAGCTGGCTGTTTGAGGGTTTGACCCTCCCATGATGGCTATCAGGTAGCGTCCCTGGCAGGCTTTATCCGTAAAGGCTTTAACCTTTAAGGCAAGCTTAGGGAAGAAGCCGGGTGTAAGCCCTCTGTCGCCGTAGTCTCCCTGGCAGGTGTCGTAGCCGAGGGAGTGTAAAACGACATCCGGCTTGAAGCTTTCAGCTCTGCTGATGAACTCTTCCTCCACAAGCTTAAGGTAGGCTTCATCGGTGGTTTTCCAGCCTACGTCCACGTCAACTTTCAAGCCTTCCTCTTCAACCTGGCTTTGGCTGCAGAAGCATACGTGGAGAACGTTTCTGTCTCCTCTGAACATGGCTCGGTCTCCGTCGGCATGGTGGCTGTCAGTGTCAAGGATGGCGAAGCGTTGGACACCGTACTTCCCTCTGAGGTTTACGACAGCCGGTCCGAAGCTTGAAATATAGGTTCCACCCCAAGACCTGTCTGGACCCGCATGATGGCCTGCGGCAACGCTTAAAACCACGGCGCTGACGATTTCGCCGGTCCAGATTTTCTCTAGGGCTTCAACGCATCCGCCGACAGTTATTCTTCCTCCCTCATAGTGCCAGGCGGGCTTCACCGTTTCAAGGAGGCTGGGGCTGTGAACTTTGAGAAGCAGTTCCTCGCTTACCGGTTCAGGCTCGTAGAAGGCTACGCGGGGATGGCTTAGAAGCTCTCCGAAGACTTCCGGGAAATCCTTAAACCTGTCGCCCAGGATAGGCCAGTCTCGCCCTTTAAACTTCCGAGAAAAGAAGACTCCAACCTTCCTAGAGGCCATCCCTGAAACCCTTAAGGGAAAGGGAAGCTCGCCTAAAAATAGCTTGCGAAAAACTTTAGGTTCCGCCCTCTTTTAAGGCGAAAACGTGTATGGTGAAGGTTTCAAACAGGCTTCTGAAGGATTTCTGCTCTACGAGTTTGAGGCTGGAGGCTTCAGCGGCCTCCACAATCTGCCTGGCGGATAGGGCTCCAAGGCTTGAGTATACTAGCTGAACCAGGCCTCCGGGTTTAAGCCATTTCGAGGCTTCCCCGAGGAATTTCAGGGTGACCTCTCCGCTGTCAAGCCATCCTGCCTCTGAGAGGCTTCCAGGCTTCCCAGGCAGATATGGGGGGTTGAAAAGTATCAGGTTGAAGGCTTCTCCAGGCTTTAAGGGCTGGAAGAGGCTGCCAAGCCTCACGTCTACCCTGCTTTCAAGCCCGTTGGCTTCAGCGTTAAGCCTTGTGCACTCCACGGCTTTAGGGTTCACATCCACGGCGACCACCCGCCTCGCCTTTCTGGCAGCCAGCAGGCTTAGGATTCCTGTTCCGCATCCTACGTCAAGCACGTCGAAGCCTTCGCATGACACCATGTTTTCGGCTAGGAGGAGGCTTGTCTTGGTGAGTTTTCCAGGTCTGAAGACGCCTGGGCAGCGGCGGATGGTTAAGCCTCCTATTTTAAGCGGTTTAGGCTTCCATCCTGTCCTGTGGGCGGCTTTCAGGGTTAAGGCTGCTATTCCAGCTTTAATCTTGAGCGTGAAGGCTTCCTCCCGTAAAGTTTCTCAGGGGGTGAAGGCTTTATATTTGTCGGGGAGTCCTGTGGCTGAGCTTTCAGGCAGCCCCTGCGTTAGGGAAGCACTCCTCTACGAGAAGCTTGAGAAGGGGAAAGTCCGCTGTGGAACCTGTGAGAGGCTGTGCGTTATCCCTCCAGGAGGCTTAGGCTTCTGCAGGTCAAGGCTTAACGTGGACGGAATCCTCTACACGCTTACCTATGGCGACATTTCCTCGCTTAGCGCCAACCCCATCGAGAAGAAGCCCTTCTTCCACTTCTGGCCTGGAAGCTTTGCGTTGACGGTTGGAAGCTGGTCGTGCAATTTCACCTGTCCATGGTGTCAGAACTGGGAGATAAGCAAGCAGCCTCCAAACCCTGGGAAATGCAACCATCTGAGTGCTGAAGGCTTTCTAAGGCTTGCTAGGGCTGAGAGATGCCGGGGGACAAGTATCTCCTTCAACGAGCCTACCCTCATGCTGGAGTATTCGCTGGAGGTTTTCAGGCTTGCCCGCTCTAAGGGCTACTATAACACCTATGTTTCCAACGGGTACATGACGTTGGAAGCCTTGCGAAGGCTGGTTGAAGCCGGGCTTGACGGCATAAACATAGATGTTAAAGGCGGAGAGGAAGCCGTTTGTAAATATTGCGGAGCCGATGTGGAAAAGGTTTGGAGGAACGCTGAGGAGGCGAAACGTCTGGGCGTCCACGTTGAAATAACCACGCTGGTGATTCCAGGCGTGAACGGTGACAGGGAAACCTTGAAGGCTATTGCCGGCAGGATTCTGGACTGCTTGGGAGCTGAAACCCCCTGGCATGTAACCCAGTATTATCCAGCCTACAAGTCCTTGGAGGCAGATCTATACCAGGCTAGGACTCCTGTTGAGCTTGTGGAGGAGGCACGCCGGATAGGGCTTAGAGAAGGCTTGAAATACGTTTACGTGGGGAACATCCCCGGACACCCCGGCGAGAACACTTACTGCCCCCGCTGCGGTGAACTTCTCATCGAAAGATGGGGGTTCACCATAGCCAAATACAGGCTTGAAGACGGATGCTGCCCGAAATGCGGTGAAGCCATCCCAATAACCGGACGCTATGGCAGACTGTGAAGCCCCTGGCGGGCTGAAACGAGCTTTACCGGGAGAAAATTCTCCTCGCAGCCTCCAAGGCTTTCCTACCTGAAGCCTCAGGGTTTTCAGGGCTCCAAACTTCGAGGATTACCTGGCCTTGGAAGCCGGCTTTTTCTAGGGCTTCTACCATCGGGTTGAAGTCTATTTCGCCTTCTCCCGGGGGTAGATGGGTATCTGTCAGCCCTCGGTTGTCGTGCAGGTGGACATGGGCGAGTTTTCCTTGAAGGTGGCAGGCTACTTCCCCGGCTATCCAGCGTTCAGCTTCGCCTCCAGCCATTTTAAGCCTTCTTCTAGCCTCAATGTAGGCGTGGCCTATGTCGAAGGTGAACTTTAAGCCTTCCAAGGACAGGTTGGAGGCTTGGCTGGGCAGGGTGAAGGGTGAAAGCTTTCCATGAATGTTTTCAAGCCCTACCGTTACACCGTAGTTTTCGGAGAGTTTAAGGCAGGCTTTCATGGAGGCTTGAAGGGCTTTCCACGCCAGCCTTCTAACTATGCCTCCAATTAGGGG
>QMXU01000019.1 GCA_003662305.1 Candidatus Hecatellales archaeon | reverse complement strand
GATTGCATCTAACCTATTAGTGGGGGGTATAATTAAAGGGTAGGAAACTGTTGAAGAAGATTGGAGAAGGAAAAACAAAAATTGTTTATAGAAGCCCCCAGCCAGGCCAAGTGCTCCTAAAGTTTAAAGACGACATAACCGCCCTAGACGGAGTTAAAAAAGACAGAATCCCCGGGAAAGGCTCCATAAACGCTCGGCTTTCCGCCTTCCTCTTCAAACTTCTCGAAGCTGGCGGTGTTCCAACCCACTTCCTCAAGGCTGAAAATTCTTCAACTCTGAGAACTGTAAAGCTTCAGATGATACCTGTGGAAGTGGTCTGCCGGAACGTTGCCACTGGAAGACTTGTTAAGACGTATCCTTTCTACAGGCAGGGAGACCGGTTAAAGAAGCCTCTCGTAGAGTTCTTCCTTAAAGACGACAGCTACCATGACCCGCTTTTATCCGAGGAACACCTGAAGGTTTTCGGGCTTGCAAGCCCCAGCGAGATCAAAACTATGAAGCAGACCACCCTCAAAGCCAACAGGATTTTGAAAAGCTTCTTGAAGCGTAAGGGCTTAAAGCTTGTAGACTTCAAGCTGGAGTTCGGCAGAGACCCTAAGGGAAAGCTCAGGGTTGGAGACGAGCTGAACTTAGACTCCATGAGGCTTTGGAGTTTGAAGACAGGGCGTTCCTTCGACAAGGATGTTTACAGGAAGGGAGGAACCTTGGAAGAAGTGGCTAGAGTATACCGGGAAACCTACAAGATAATTACCGGGGAGGAACCCTGAGTGAAAGCCTACACCGTGGAAATCGTGATTGAAAACAAGCCTGCAGCCCGCGATCCTGAAGGAGAAACCATCCATCGGGACCTCATCCTCAAAGGCGGATACGTAAACGTGAAGGCTGTTAGAACAGGGAAATACCTTCGCATGACCATAGAAGCCAACAGCCCCTGGGAAGCTGAAAGACTTGCCTTCGAAATGTGCAATTCGCTGCGCATCTACAATCCAGTTGCCCACGTCTACCGGATTAAGGTGCTAGAATAGCATGGTCAGAATAGCAGTCATAAGATTTCCAGGCTCCAACTGCGACCTTGACGTAGTTCACGTGCTCAAAAACGTTTTAGGAGTTGAAGCCAGCCTAGTGTGGCATAAAGAGTTTAAAGCTCTGGGCTACGACGGCGTTGTGCTGCCGGGAGGCTTCTCCTACGGCGACTATCTTCGAAGCGGAGCCATAGCCGCTAGAAGCCCGGCTCTAGAGCACGTTAAGGTTATGGTTGACAACGGTCTTCCCGTCCTCGGAATATGTAACGGCTTCCAGATTCTGGTGGAAGCAGGAATTCTGCCGGGAGCCCTGCTTCCAAACGAAAATTTGAAGTTCATATGTAAGTGGGTTTACATCCGCTGTGATAACGGCTGGACGGCTTTCACTTGGGGGATACCTGAAGGGAAAGTCCTCTACATTCCCATAGCCCACAAGGAAGGACGGTACTTCAGCGATGAAGCGGAACTTGAGAGGCTGAGCAGGAAACGTATGATAGTCTTCCGCTACACAGACCAGAAAGGTGAAGCTGTGCCAGAGGCAAACCCAAACGGCTCCATAAGGAACATCGCCGGAATATGCAACGAGAAAGGCAACGTTCTAGGCCTTATGCCTCATCCTGAAAGGGCGTCGGAAGAGCTTTTAAGCCCAAGCGGGAGTGCTGACGGGCTTCTGCTATTCAAGTCGATGGCTGAGTACGTTAAAAGGTGAAGGGGAAAGAATGGTTTCCTCCAAGCTTAGAAAGGTTCCGGAAGGCGTAAGCCTAACCTCGAAGGAGGTAGCCTGGATAAGGCGTAAGCTTGGAAGGGAACCTAACCCTGTAGAGTGGGGCATGTTCGACATCATGTACTCCGAGCACTGCTCCTACAAGAGCAGCCGCCCCGTCCTCAAGATTCTTCCAAGCAAAGGCCCAAGGGTCATCGTTGGCCCGGGCTACGACTCAGGCATAGTTGACTTAGGCGACGGCTACGTTGCAGCCTTTAAAGTTGAAAGCCACAACCACCCGTCAGCCATTGAACCCTACAATGGCGCCGCAACAGGAATAGGAGGAATAGTCCGGGATATTCTGTGCGTCGGAGCCAGGCCTGTGGCGCTTTTGGACTCGCTTAGATTTGGAAGCCTTCAAAGCCCTCACAGCCGGTGGCTTTTCCGCTACGTGGTTAAGGGCATAGCCGACTATGGAAACTGCATAGGCGTGCCAACAGTTGCAGGAGAAGTGGAATTCGACCGAAGCTTCGAAAAGAACTGCCTTGTAAACGTTGCCTGCGTTGGAATTGCAAAGAAAGAAGACATAATACTTGCTGAGTTTAAGCATCCAGGCGACATCATAGTTCTGGTAGGAGGCTCAACGGGGAGAGATGGTATACACGGAGTAACCTTCGCCTCTAAAACTTTAAGCGAAGAATCCGAGGCGGACAGGCCGGCTGTCCAGATTGGAGACCCCTTCATGAAGAAGCTGCTCATAGAAGCCGTGCTGGAAGCCCTGAAAACAGGGTTTGTAAGCGGAGTTAAAGATTTGGGTGGAGGAGGATTAACCTGCGCCACCTCTGAAATGTCTGCTAAGGGAGGCGTAGGCGTCGAAATAAACCTTGACAGGGTTCACGTCCGCGAGGCAGAGATGAACGCCTACGAGCTTATGCTTTCAGAATCGCAGGAGCGTATGCTTTTCGCCGTTAAGCCGGAAGGCTTGAAAACCGTGCTGGAAGTCTTCGAAAAATATGAGATACCATATTCCGTCCTCGGGAAGGTTGTGGAGGGAGGCCTGCTTAAGGCAGACTTTAAAGGTGAAACCGTGGTAAACGTGCCGGCTGAGCTGGTGGCAAGAGCTCCCGTAATCAGAAGGAAAGCCAGGAAGCCCCCTGCAGTCCAAGAAAAGCTTAAAGCTTCAAAGCCCAGTCAACCTGAAAATCTTCAGAAGGCTTTCCTAGAGCTTCTCAGCTCCCAGAATATTGCGAGCAGAGAATGGGTCTACAGGCAGTACGACCATGAGGTTGGAGTTAGAACCGTTGTTAAGCCAGGCGACGGAGACGCAGCGGTTTTAAGGCTTATCGACGTGCCTAAAGCCGTAGCCGTAACCTTCGACGCTAACAGCCGCCATTCTGCTTTAGACCCCTTCAACGGCCATGCGGGAGCCCTAGCTGAAGCAGCAAGAAACCTGGTATGCGTGGGAGCTGAGCCGCTTGCCTACACTGACTGCTGCAACTTCGGCAACCCTGAGAAGCCGGAGGTCTTCTGGCAGTTTAAGCAGGGAATAGAAGGGCTCGCCCTCATGAGTAAAGGGCTGAAGATACCCTGCGTAGGGGGGAACGTAAGCTTCTACAACGAAGACGAGGAGACAGGGCTTGCCGTTAAGCCTACCACAACCATAGTCATGGTCGGCCTAATCGAGAAACTGGACCACATCACCAGTATGGGCTTGAAGGAGGCTGGAGACGCCCTCATAATGGTTGGAACGACGCTTCCCGAAATGGGAGGCTCCGAATACTACCATGAAATCTTAAAGTTTGACGGCGGCGAGCCTCCTAAAGCCAGCGTTAGAAAGGAGAAAGCCACCATCAAAACGGTTTTGAAAGCCATACGTAAGGGGTTTGTGAAGGCAGCTCACGACTGCTCCAAGGGAGGACTGGCTGCAGCCCTAGCTGTAATGGCGGTTAAAGGTAAACTCGGGTTGAACGTGAACCTAGAGCGGATACCAAGCCTTAAAATTGGAAGGCTTGACGAGCTCCTATTCTCTGAAAGCTACGCCAGAGTTCTCTTGGAGGTTCCGAAGAGGAAGGTTGAAAGGGTTTTGAAGATAGCCTCGAAAAACGGTGCTTCAGCTTCACAGATTGGAGAGGTCTCAGACCGGGAAGCCTTCACTCTTAAGTTTAAAGGTAAGCCCGTTGTAGACTGCAGCCTCAGCGAGCTGGAGGAGGCCTGGCTGACCCCCCTACCCAAAGCTTTGGAGGGCACCCCAGCTTGAAGCCTCTTAAGGAAGCCTGCGGAGTCTTCGGAGCTTACAGTCCGGGAGGCACAGCGTTCGAGTTCATTTTTTACGGGCTTACCGCCCTTCAGCATAGAGGACAGGAATCCGCTGGAATCGCCGTTGTCGAGGCTGAGGGCAGGCTTAAAGTTGAAAAAGCCATGGGTCTTGTAGGAGAAAACTTCAACCCCGAGGAAAAATTGGGGTTTAAAGGGGAAATCGGAATAGGCCATGTCAGATATTCAACTGTTGGAACCTCCTCCATCGTCGACGCTCAACCATTCCACCTTAACGGGATAGCCGTATGCCACAACGGCAACATCGTAAACTATCTGGAGCTCAGAAGACTTCTAACGTCGAAAGGAGTTAAGCCTGTTTCAACCTGTGACGCTGAAATCCTAGGGCATTTAATCAGCCTTGGGAAGCCCCATGCGGACGCGGTTACCGTGGTTGAAGAGTTAAGCCGGATTTCCGAGCTTGCGGAGGGAAGCTACTCAGCCCTATGCCTCACGGATAAAGGGGAAATTGTAGCCTTCCGCGACCCCTACGGCTTCAGGCCTTTATGCTATGGCATGGCTGGTGAAACCCGCCTCTGCTCCTCGGAAAGCGTGGCCATAGATGTCTGCGGGGGCAACATGCTTTCAAACGTGGGGCCAGGTGAAGCCCTCATCATCTCGGGGAAAGGTGTGGAGAAGGTAAGGTTTGCACCCTGCCCGAGGCGTTCCCACTGCATGTTCGAGTACGTGTATTTCAGCAGGCCTGACTCCGTGATTGAAGGTAAAAGCGTGTACGAGGTTAGGCTTAGGCTGGGGGAAAACCTTGGAAAAACCTATGGCTGCAACGCGGACATAGTGGTTCCTGTGCCTGACACTGCAAGACCTGCAGCCGAGGGAATCTCAAGGGTTACAGGCGTCCCCGTGGCTGAAGGCCTCATAAAGAACAGGTATATTCACAGAACCTTCATCATGCCAGACCAGCAGAGACGTGAAAACGCTGTGAAAATGAAGCTTAACCCGTTGAAGGCTGTGCTTAAAGGCAGAAGCGTATGCCTCGTAGACGACAGCATAGTCAGAGGAACCACCATAAGGAAAATCATCGGCATCGTAAGGGAGGCTGGAGCAAGAGAGGTTCACGTGAAAATAACCTGTCCACCGATAATTTCACCCTGCTTCTACGGGATAGACATCGCAACCCACCAGGAGCTCATAGCCGCAGGGAGAAAAGTAGATGAAATCAGAAGGCTTATAGGCGCTGACTCTCTCAGCTATCAAACCCTTGAAGGCCTTGTAGGAGCTATAGGGCTTGGAAAGGAGAACCTGTGCCTGGCCTGCCTTACAGGAAGCTATCCTACGCCTAAAGCCCAAAGGCTGGCGGACAAAATGAAAGGTAGACCCCTGCCTAAGTCAGGCTTCCGGTATATCGAGCTTGAGGAGGCTGTTTAAGTTGGGAAGTGGAATTGTTGGAATATACGGGTTTAGCAAGCTCTGGAAGATGGCGCGTTTCGTATACTATGCGCTGTTAGCCCTACAGCATAGAGGCCAGGAAACCTGCGGCATAGTGACCTACGACGGGAAAGGAGGGCTCTACAGCTATAAGGCTGGGGGGCTGGTAGACCAGGTTTTCTCTCAGCCTGAAACCCTTGAAAACCTGAAGGGATGGGTTGGAATAGGCTGCGTAACCACGGTGGCTGAAAAGGATTCCAGCCTCATCCAGCCTGCCATCGTTGAAGGCCCCATCCGGACAGCCCTATGCTTCGACGGTAAACTTCTAAACCTTAAAAGCCTACGTAGGAAGGTCAGCCCGCTTGAACCCCGAACCGAAGCTGAGCTTTTAGCCTTACTTTTCTCGCGGAAGCTTGACGTGGGATTGCATCCTGTTGAGGCTGCATCCCAGCTTATGGGAGAGGTTAAAGGAGTATACTCGCTGGTGGCGCTTACCGAACGTGGAGAGATGGTGGCCGTTCGGGACCCCCACGGGGTTAAACCTCTGGCTATCGGAAGCTTCGGCTTCGACTATGGGGTAGTGGCTTCTGAAAGCTGTGTTATAGACGTTATAGGGGCTGACTTCAAAAGCGATGTTCAGCCTGGTGAAATCTACTATTTCGACGAGTACAGTATCGAGCGCAGGCAGGCGGTTAAGCCTAAACCTAAATACTGTGCTTTCGAGCATGTTTATCTGGCCAGGCCGGACTCCATAGTAAACGAAGTTCCAATATATAACACGCGGATTAACATAGGTAAAATTCTCGCCGAAGAGCACCTAGCCGAAAACGCTGACCTCGTCTTAGGAGTTCCCGAAACAGCTATACCCTTCGCGATAGCCTACGCTCAGAAGGCTGGAAAGCCTTTCGGCCTAGGCTTCGTCCAGACGGGACGCAGGATCAGAAGTGCCATAAAGCCAACCCAGTTTGAAAGGCTTGTAGGAGTTCAGCTTAAACTGAACCCCATAAAGTCTGCCATTTCAGGAAGGCGGATAGTGCTGGTGGACGACAGCGTTGTTAGAGGAACCACCACCAAGAACACGGTGAACCTCATGCGGAACAAGATGGGAGCCAGAGAAGTTCACGTGAGGGTTGGAAGCCCTAGAATCGTAACGCCATGCCCCTACGGGACGGAGGTGCCTGAAAAAGACGAGCTTATAGCAGCCCACCTATCGCCAGGCGAAGTCAGCAAGGTGGTAGGGGCTGACAGCTTCCACTGGCTGAGCATTAAAGGACTGGTTAAGGCCTTGGGAATTCCCAGGAAAAACCTGTGTTTAGGATGCTTCACTGGGAAGTATCCCATACCCTTCGAAGATGAAAAGTAGGGAGGTGCAATCTAGGTTGAAGGTAATGCTGGTTGGAGAGGCTGCAAGAGAGCATGCCATAGCCGAGGCCATCTGCAGAAGCAGTTTTGAACCTAAACTCTACGCTGCCATGAGGCTTCGTAACCCTGGAATAATATCCCTCTGCAAGCGTACAGGCGGAGAATACGTAACCGGGAAAACTACGGACCCAGAATTCATAGTCGAGTCGGCTAAACGCTTCCACGTGGATTTCGTCTTCGTAGGCCCTGAGGAACCTCTTTTCCACGGGGTGGCCGACGCCCTGGAGGAGGCGGGCATACCATGCATAGGTGCTAGGAGGGCTCCTGCCGAGCTTGAAATGTCTAAAGCTTTCATGCGGCGTCTCATGTGGAAGCATGGCATTCCTGGGAGGCTGAGGTTTAAGGCCTTCAAGGAGGTGGAGGACGCTGTGGCCTACATACGTGAGTATGCTGAGAGTGTTGCTCTTAAGCCTGCAAGGCAGGTTGGAGGGAAAGGAGTGAAGGTTATCGCAGACCTTCAAGCCTACCTGAGCAGGGAGAAAGCCCACGTAAAAGAGCAGCACGCCAAAATCATAAGCGAAGAGCACATGAAAGGCTACACGGACATAGAGGACAGAATACTTATAGAAGAGAAGGTGGAAGGCCCAGAGTACACCCTTCAAGCCTTCACCGACGGCAGAACAGTTAAACCCTTCCCGCTGGTTCAGGACAACAAGAACGCTTTCGAAATGGATATCGGGCCTGAAACGGGTGGAATGGGCTCCATAGCAGGCAGAGGAATGCTGCTTCCCTTCATAACCCTGCAGGAGTACCGGCGCTCAGCCGAAATAGTTAAGGCCTGCGTTAGAGCCGTGGAAACAGAAACAGGCTACAAGTATAAAGGCGTGGTCTCCGGACAGATGATGCTTACAGCAGCATGGGGTCCAACCATCATAGAGTTCTACTGCCGCTTCGGAGACCCTGAAGCCGTAAACGTGCTGCCCATCCTGAAATCAGACATGGTTGAACTATGCCAGGCCATCATAGACGAGCGTTTGAACAAGGTTAAACTTGAGTTTGAAGACGTGGCTACGGTGGTTAAAGGTATTGCGCCTAAAGGCTACCCGGATAGGCGTGACCTGGCGAAGGGCCACCCGGTCCTCGTCGATGAGGAAGCTGTAAAGCGGAAGGGGGGTCGAGTGTACTATGCCTCCACAGACCTTCAGCCTGACGGAACCATTCTTACGGGAGGCTCTAGGCTTGTGGAAATCTTTGCTAAGGGCAAAAGCATTCCCGAGGCTGGAAGGAAGGCTGAAGCCTGTATTCCCTTTGTTAGGCTGGCTGACGGCTGGGGAGTCTTCTACCGCAGCGACATAGGCTCTGAAATCCTTTTGAAGCGTAGGATTGAGCAGGCTGAGCTTGTGAGAGGCGTTTACAAGTACAGGTTTAGGAAGGGCCTGGTAGGGAAAACCATCGAGTGGATTCCTGGCAGAGGTAAAATAGTTTTGGAGGCGTAAGGCTTGGAGGCAGAGCTTAAGGTTGCCATAGTCGTTGGAAGCGGCACCGACACAGAGCTGTCTGAGAGGGCTGCCAAAATCTTGGAGGAGCTTGGAATCCCCTACGAGATTAAGGTTCTGTCAGCCCACAGGCAGCCCAGCGAGCTTGAAGCCTACATTAAAACATGCCAGGCAGAAGTTTTCATAGCGATAGCAGGGCTGGCAGCCCACCTTCCAGGCTTCATAGCTTCCAGAACCCTTAAGCCAGTTATAGGAGTGCCAAGAAGCGTTAAGCTTGGAGGCTTAGACTCCCTCCTGTCCATAGTTCAAATGCCTAGAGGGATTCCTGTAGCCACCGTAGGCATAGATAACGCTGAAAACGCTGCCTGGCTGGCAGCCCGAATTTTAGCCTTAAAAGACGAACAGGTGTCCGCTAAACTAGTTGAAAAATCTACCTCCTATAAGTAGAAAGTAGATATAAGCTGGTAAAGGTAGATGACATAAAGGGTGAAAAGTATTCCTCCCTTCCATTTTGTAAGTCTATACTTGAACCTCATTAAAATTAGCATGGTTGAAACTACGAGGAGCATCCAAGGATAGGAAAAAGCTATGGTTGATGGTGCAACCTTTATAGGGTTTACAAGGGCTGAAATCCCTAAAATCCAGAGAATATTTAATACATCAGCTCCAAGAATGTTTCCAACGGCGATATCTCCATAGCCTTTACGAGCTGAAACAACGACTGTAAATGTTTCAGGTAGCGAAGTGCCTAAGGCTATAGCTGTAAGTCCTATAACAACTTCTGGAACGCCAAAGTAAGCAGCTATAAAAATGGCTGAATCTATTACGAGACGGCTTGAAACTATTACTCCTGCAGCCCCCAAAATGAAACATATCAAAATACGTTTAACTGAAAGTCTTCTACCTTTTCCGTCTTCTTCAACCTTTGAATTCCTCTCAGTTTTTATCAAGTAAAAATAGTAAAAAACAAGCAGAGACGCTAAAATTAAACCTTCCACCCTGCTAACTTCAGCATCAAAGGCTAAGAAGTAAGAGAAGAAAGCTACAGAAACCAGGAAAATCCCGAATTTCTTTAAAACACGTTTATCAATCAGTATGGTGGGAGCCAGAAGTGCTCCCAAAGCCAGTGCAAAGGTGTCATCAGCTACCACGGAGCCTACGGCATTCCCTAAAGCTATTTCTGGGTGACCTAGAAAAGCCGACTGAACAGACACCGCAAACTCTGGGAGCGTAGTACAGAAACCCACTATTACTATGCCTATAACCACTCTTGGCAAGGAAAGCAGGTAAGCCAATCCCACAGCTCCATCTACAAAGAAATCCGCGCTTTTAAACAGGAAAACAAAAGCTACAATAAAAATTATGAACGCTATGGCAACATCCATTTAAGTTCCCTTTTTGAAGTAAATGTTTATTAAATAGGTTTATATCTTTAATGCAATGGTGAATTATGGGGCTCGTAAAGCTTAGGCTCTCCATGTATGGGACATTGGCGCTGATAATTGGGGCTTCAACCTTTTTCTTCTCAGTAATCATGTTGGCTGTTGGAGCCTTCAATATTTTCTTCATAGCCGCAATAGTCGTTGTATTCAACCTGCTCCAGTGGCTTTACGCCCCCAAACTTATCGAAGCCCTATACAAGGTTAAAGAGGTTAAACCCCATGAGGCCCCGAGGCTGCAGCAGATTTTCAACAGCCTCGTCCAGAGGATAGGGTTAAAGGAAAAGCCTAAACTAATGATAGCGGAAATCCCTGTGCCTAACGCCTTCGCCTACGGTTCACCTCTCACAGGAAGCAGGGTTGCTGTAACCAGAGAGCTGCTTAAAACGTTGGAGGAAGAAGAGGTTGAAGCTGTGTTAGGTCACGAGCTGGGCCACCTGAAGCATAGGGACGTGCAGATTATGATGTTTGCCTCCGTGCTTCCGGCTATCTTCTACTTCCTCGGCTACTCGCTTATCCTTTCAGGGTATTTCGGAGGCTACAGGCGTGAGGGGGGAGGCGGGGTATCCTTCCTGATAGGGCTGGGAAGCCTTGCCGTATACTGGATTTTATCCTTGTTCGTGCTCGCCTTAAGCCGTTACAGGGAATACTATGCTGACAGGGCAAGCGTGTCCATTGTGGATGATGGAGCTAGGAAGCTTTCAGAGGGCCTAGCCAAAATAGTTTACCATACTGGGAAAGCTAAACGGAGGCTTAAAAGTGAGGGGGGAGCCCTAAACACCTTTAGAACGCTTTTCATTTCTGACCCTGGACGCGCCGAAAGGGACCTAACAGCACTGGGAGCCTTCGGCTTCCACCGGTACACCTCCGACCAGGCCCTAGTCCGCGAGATTCTCTCGAGGAAGCTTACCTTCGCTGACAGGCTGGCTGAAATCTTTTCAACCCACCCCAACATTGTTAAAAGGCTTAAGGTTCTTCAGGAGCTAGCTGGGAAGCCTGCCTAAGTTTTATATGGTTAAAGCAGCCCCTAAAATCCTAAAGGTGTTAGCCCGTATGATAAGCCTTGAAGAAATGAGGGAAATAGCCAGACGCTACAAGAACCCTTTAGGCGTGGTTCTCGGCTCCCATTCGGCTTTAGACGCCATGGCAGGCCTGAGAAACTTCGGAATCCAAGGCCTAATCTACACGACGAAAGGGCGAGCCCAAATATACCTTAGAGAGCCAAGAGTAGGAGTTCCAGACGAGGAAATCGAAGACCTAGCCTACACCGTTAAACGTGACCTAGCAGTCTCCACGGACATTAAAGACCTGGCTAGGAGGAGAAGCCAGTGGAAGGAGGCCACCCTAATCCTCGACAGATACGATGAAATCCTTAAACCGGAAAACCTTGACGTGCTCATGGAGATGGAGGGAATCCAGATTCCGAACAGGGCCTTCTCGGTTTACGTTGGAGGTCTAGGTGCCACCCGCATTGAGAAAGAGTTCCACCTTCCCATCCTCGGCTCACGGAACCTGCTTAAAATAGAGGATAGAGAAGTCGTTGAGCGGAACTACTACTGGTATCTGGAGCAGGCCGGTATCCCTCACCCCAAAGAGTTCCGTTACGAGGTTACTGAGGACGGAATAAAGTTCAGCAAGCCTGTGGAGCAGCCTCTAGTGCTCAAGGTTCCCCATGCTGCCAGAAGGCTTGAGAGAGGCTTCATTTTCGCCGCCAACAGCCAGTCGCTGGAGGAAAAGGTGAAAGCCGAACTTGCCGCCGGAAGCATTATACCGGAAGACCTAAAGGAGGGGCGAGCTGAAGAATACATCCCAGGAGTAACAGCCAACTTCAACTTCTTCTATTCGCCCCTATACGCTGAGGAGGACTGGGGTGAAGTTGAAAAGTTCATCCCGAGATGGAAGCTGGCAAACGAGTTCCTATCCATAGATGAGCGTAGGGAGACAACTCACGACGGAATTC
>QMXU01000018.1 GCA_003662305.1 Candidatus Hecatellales archaeon | reverse complement strand
GGCTTACCCCCACCCCTGGAACAGCAGCCCTTGTAGACCTCCAAACCGCAAACGTGGCGTCCCTAGACTTTAAAGCCCTCTAACACCCTTCCAAAGGCCTAACCCCTTAACAAGGAGGTCTGCCATCCTTAAAGGCTCAGGCCTGCCTCCGAAAACCGTAAGCCTCCTCACCGCCTCCAAGGCTTCGCCAGCCGTCAAGCCGAAGGCTGAAACGTAAACACGCCCCCCAGGAAGCCTAAGCTCAGCAGGCTCTCCAACCTTCCCGAGGACTTTAAGCCTCCGCTCCCAGTCGCTGAAATGCCTTTTCAACGCTCTCTCCACAGCCCTCCGCCGGGGCTTCCTAGGCAAAACAACGATTACAGGCGTTCCAAGCCGCCTGCAGACCTCTTCAGGGTCTACAACGTTAAACCCTGCGTAGGCCAGAGAGGAAAGCATGACTAGGCTGAACCTGCCCTTCCAAGCTTCAGCCATATCCAGCAGCCTTCCAGTAGCATCAAACCCGTCCACCTCCACCAGCGAAACCGAAACATCAACAAGCCTGAAGCCATCCGTCAAAACCCCAAGGAGGAAAGCCTCACCCCTCTCCCCCACCCTAAAAGAGCCATCTTCAAAAGCTACAACATTCACCTTAGGGACCCTCTTATCGGGCAGAGAATACGTGAAGATTAATTGCTTTAACTAGTTCAGGAAACGTAAATGTGTTAGGTAAACTCCCTATATGATATTCAACTGCTTTTATGGATTGAAATTTTCTTTTTAATTTCTCATTTATCTTCTGAGCTATAAGAACCGCCGCTATGCACTCCTTGCCGAGTTCTTGTTTGTATGCTTCAAGTTGTTCAAAACTTTTAGCGGTCGCATTTCCTCTCTTAACTTCGATAATTATTTTCCTTGAGATTCCTGTAGGTATAGCTTCTTTAATGAGTATGTCTACATATCCCCTTGGAAGGCTTTTTTCTCCTAGTACTTCTAACTCATCTGCATATAGCAAATCTATTGTTAATGCTTTAAGAAAATCTTCTAGTTTCTTTTTGTTACATAAATAGCGGCGTATTGCCGCTTGTAATAATTGTTCCCAGAATAGAAAAACTTTAGGCTCATTGACCAAAGACTTATTGAATGTAAATCGCGGTTCGAAGAAAGGGTTAGTATACGAGGGCCATTGTGCATGGTCTTCAGCTATGCTTCCAAGTCTTGATGCGTGACCAAGATCGGTTCTGTCAGCTTGAAAATGGCTCTTCCGGTATCCTCCTCTAAGTAACAAGTTTTCTGCGACATAGGAAAATTCAACACGGGTTAATGGTTCATCAAATTTTCTTAGGGGTTCCAGTTCAAGTCTGAATGGAAAGGTATAACGTCTAAGTTTTTTACCATATCCAAATTCCAACGGCTTCCACCCTGGAAGCTCAGAATCATCATTCTCTAAACAAAGTTTATTCCTAACAACATACAAGTTATGTACCCTAGCGCCGTATAGAAAAGATACTCTGTCGTTTTCTTGGATTTCACTATATGCCCATGCTCCATTTTTGTTGCTTGGAAAGCCTGCGAGAGAATACTTTAAGCATAACTCCAAGTTTTCTCGGGTAGAAACGGCTATCATGAAATATGAATTCGTATTGTTGTAGTTTGTTTTCTCTCTCATTACTTAACCCTCTCAGTTATTCTTAAGCTTTTTTCGTTGTTCTCATAAGTCTATTCTCAGGCTCATTCTCGAATAACTGCTGAAATTGAGGGTTTCTTTTCACAAACTCGGTGTAAGAAGTCTCTCTAAACCAGTTTGCATCCGAATATTTAATCCATTGAGGATTATGTAATGATTTTATCCAAATTCCTGCGTCCGCCCAATAGCCGTAATTTGGATGCTTCCACTCCACGATTATTATAGAGTATGCCTCTGTATCTATACGTTTAGCTCTAATCTTGTAGCCTTCACCTATACTTGCAATTATCCATTTTGTCATATACTATACACCAACATCAATTGCAATTAAATGATGCAATGTTATTTAAGGAGATTTTTTCTTTATGGTTTAATGTTTGGGTGGCTGGTTTGCCGGGGCTTCAGGTTAGGGCGGTGCTTTTCGACTGTGTGGGAACGCTTTTCAGGGTGGAGGTTAACCATGAGCTTCAGCTTAGGATTCTCCATGAGAGGCTTGTGGAGGCAGGCTTCGCTTCGCCCTACCGGGCTTTCCTAGAAGCCTACGAGAAGGCTTACGCCAGGCATTTAAAGGTTAGAATAGAGGAGCTTCGGGAGGTTTCAAACGGCGTTTGGACGGCTGAAGCCCTCCGAATCCTCGGCTATCAGGCTGACCCTTCAGACCATGAAATTGAAAGGGCGGTTGAAGCCTACTTTAAGCCCTACATTGAAGCTGTTAAACCCATAGGCTGCCTGAGAAACGTTATGGAAAGCCTTAAGCCAGCCTTCAAGCTTGGGGTTGTAACAAACTTCACCTACGCGCCGGCCATGAGGGAAATTCTCTCCAAAATAGGCGTTTTAGACCTGCTAGACGCCGTAACCATATCGCATGAGGTAGGCTGGAGGAAGCCTCACCCCAAAATTTTCCAGTCAGCCCTGAAAGCCGCGAAAGCTGAAGCCAGAGAAACCGTTTTCGTGGGAGACGACCCCTACGACGACGTGGCCGGAGCCAGAAAAGCAGGAATATTCTCTGTTTTGGTGGAAAAGCCTGGAAACACCGGTAAGATTTCGCCTAGAAGGGAGGAGAAGCCGGATTTGCGGCTGCCGTCCATATGTAGCCTTAAAGACTTCTTAGGTAGGGGTTAACCTGCTTCTCGTAGCCCAGCAGGGTTTCAGGCCCGTGGCCGGGGTAAACCTTTAACCCGTCTGGAAGAGGCATTATCCGGTGTTTAAGCGAGTGAATAAGCCTCTGGAAGGAGCCTCCAGGCATGTCAGTCCGCCCTATGCTCCCAGCGAAAAGAGTGTCCCCCGTGAAAATGACATCGTCGGATAGGAGGCAGATGCTTCCAGGCGTATGGCCGGGAGTATGTAAAACTTTAAGCCTAATCCTTCCGAAGGCTATTTCGTCCCCGTCCTCAAGGGTTCTGTCAGGCCCTGAAGCCCGCAGCTCCGACCAGAAGAACATTGAAAGGTTGAGCTCAGGCTTCCCCAGGGCTTCAGCGTCAAGCCTGTGGATGAGAAGCGGCGCCTTTAAGGCTTTTCTAACCAGGTCGTTGGCTCCTATGTGGTCTATGTGGCCGTGCGTGTTAACCACGTATTTGACTTTCGCCTTTTCCTCTCGGACGGCTTCCAGGATTCTTTCTCCTTCGTCTCCCGGGTCTATGACTATGGCTTCCCCTGTTTCCTCGCAACGGGCAATATAGCAGTTGGTGGCGACAGGGCCTACAACCAGCATTCTAACCTTCAAGGTTCCCCCAGCTGCTCCTTTAACACTTAAAGTTAAGCTGTTTGACTTCTAAGTTTTATTTAGGGTTTCCTCGGCCTTGAAGACTAAAATCTTGGCTGTAGCTCTACTGGCATCGTTGGACGAGGTTATCGCGGTGGCAGCCATACTCTTCTGGCTTCCACACCTTGGAATAGAGTTTCCTCTTTCCTACGCCCTATCTGTTTTAGCTGGCCTAGCCCTTCTCTCGTATTTCATATACCGGATTATAAAGCCGGTGGTGGTTAAGCCTCCTATCGTAGGCGTTGAAGCCATGATAGGCCTCACAGGTGAAGCTCTAACCATGCTTAACCCTAAAGGACTCGTAGCGGTTGGAAGCGAAAAATGGAAGGCCGTAGCCTTAGAAGGCCCTATAAGCGAAGGAGAAAAAGTTTCAGTGGTAGCCGTGGAAGGCCTGACCTTGAAAGTTAAAAAACGTCAGCCAGACTCTTCAGGAATCCTATAGTAGTAGTATTTTCCCTCCTTCAGGATTCTGCGGAGGAAGCCCTTAGCCACAAGCCTTTTAAGGTAGACGGTTACGTTGCTGGGTGAATCTGGAACCCCGTTGACTTCTAGAGCTTTGGAAACCTCTGAAAGGCTTCTGGGGGTTTGACCCCAGGCCGTGCTGAAGAGGGCTTGAAGGTTCCCAGTGGTGCTGCGTGAAGGCTTAATAGAAGGATACTCTGCCTCCTCAACCATTCCTGCAGCCGTCTGAGCCTTAACAGAGAACTTTTCCACAGCTTTGCTGAAAAGCTCTGCAAGACTGTCGAGCTCTGATAGAAGTTTTTCTACAGGTGCTTCGACAACAATTTCAAGACCGTTCCTCCTGACGGTAAGCTTCACGTTGAAGTCCCGTCTTCCAGTCTCCAAAAACCTACATCCCCAAGAAGTCTATTTTAAGACCTTCCGTTTAAAGACTGCGAAGAATCTTAAAAATTTTAATACAATCTGAAACGTTCTCAGGCTTCTACAGGCGGTAAAACTTGGTTAAAGTAAAGATCGAAGGCGAGGGCTTAAGCATAGAAAAAGAGGTTGACGAGCAGACAGCCAACGTAATCATAGGCTTAATCTTCGGGTTGAGGAAGACGAGAGGCAGACGTCCAGCAGATGTCCAAGGCGGAAAAAGAGCACATAAAAAGACGGCCTCTGGAATCCAGGGCTGAAGGAAGCCCTCTAAAATCGTCATACTCCTTCTCCGGTTAGGGGTTTGGCTCCAAAATTTTCCGCAACTTAAACCTGTGAAAGTTTACTTGTCAGGTTTTCCCTACCAAAAATTGGTGGGGCCGACCGGATTTGAACCGGCGACCTACGGGTTTCCCCTTCAAGGGCGCTCCAGCTCTTCTTCATTCCTGCTGGAGGTCTGTTTACCCGTAGTTTCCGGGAGCTGGAGCCCGTCGTCCTGCCTGGCTAGACTACGGCCCCTTTGCTTCCATCTTAATCCTTACCTAAGCTGTTTTTAAGCTCTTCGTATATTTTAAGGGTTTAGAAAGCGGTGGAAGAGGGTTTGAAGTCTGACAGGCGGGAGTATCCCTCCTTCCCTAAGGTTGGGGTTGGAGGCCTCGTCATAGACAAGGATAAGCTTCTACTCATCAAGAGGGCTTACGAGCCCTCCTCCGGCTTATGGTCGATTCCAGGAGGCCTGCTGGAGGTCGGGGAAGAACTTGAAGAGGCTGTTGCCCGGGAGATTGAAGAGGAAACAGGAATAAAAGTGGAAGTTAAAGAGCTGCTGGGCGTCTTCAACTTCGTAATCAGGGATGAAGCTGGAAAAGTGAAATACCATTACGTTCTCATAGACTTCCTAGCCAAGCCTGTGGGAGGAAAGCTTAGGCCGAGCCGTGAAACCTTGGATGCCCGGTGGGTAAGCCTTAAAGACATTGAAAAATACTCGCTGACGAGAACCACTAGAAGGCTGATAAGCCGGGCTGTGGAGAGGGGGCTGATAAGGGAGGATTAGCCCTGCCATGCTTAGCCTCCGAAAATTCCTGAACGGTTTATCCTGCCTCTTCAACAAGCCTACCCCGCATCCGCTTCACGTCCAATGGTTCATAACCTCCAAATGCAATTACAAGTGCAAGTACTGCGGGGTTTGGAGGCAGCCTCCCACCCGTGAACTAGGCTTAGAAGAGGTTAAAAGAGGCTTAGACATCCTCCAAGAGCTCAAGGTTGTGGAGCTTGTTTTCACAGGTGGAAACCCTCTGCTCCGCTCCGACCTAGCTGAAATCTTGAAGTACGCCTGTGAAAGGTTTCCTCTGGTCTCCGTTTACGATAATGGGAGTCTAGCTTGGAGGAGGGTGGAAGACCTTAAATATGCTGATGTGGTGTGCGTAAGCCTTAACACGCTTAACCCCAGCCTCCAAGACTGGATGAACGGGGTTAAGGGAGCCTTCCAGTCGGCTATGAAGTCCATTGAAGCCCTGAAGGCTAGGGGAGTAAACGTAGCCGTAGACGTAACCGTCAGTAGGCTTAACATAAACGAGGTTCCAAGCATAATAGAGTTCTTCGGCTCCAGAGACATCTCCGTCATCCTCTCTCTTTACACGGATTTCTCCCAGCCTGAAGGCCTCATCACCATAGGATACCATGAACCCTCAGCAGCCCTAGAAGACAGAGAAGCCCTCCTATCCTTCCTATCCCAGATACGCAGCCTGAAAAAGGCATACCCCGTACACTTCGATGATGAAGCCCTACAGGTTCTCCAACGCTACTTCGAAGGATGCCTGAACGGTTGGAAGTGCAAGGCCTTATCCTCCTTTTTCGTGGTAGACCAGCTTGGAAGGGTTTCAGGCTGCCATCTTATGCCTCCAGCCGCCAGCCTTCAAAGCCTTCCGGAAGCCTGGAAGTCTGAAGCCTTTAGGGAGCTTAGAGGCAAGTATGCTGGCTGTAAGGGCTGCCTCTACCTTTGCTACCTTGCCTACTCGCTTCTCGACAGCCCGGGGAAGCTGGCAGCCTACAGCCTCCGGTATGAGGCTTACAGGGTTAGAAGGCTTCTCGGCAGGAAGCCTAAAATAACGAATGCTTTTATGGGTTAGCTTGCATTATAAAATGGACGCTCAAGGGAGGGTGAAGCCTTGAGCGAGGTTAAAACCTTCCGGGTTAGCGGCTGGGTCTCCCAGGGTTTCAGAGCCTTAAAACTGTTCAAGGAGGTCAGAGCCTTAACGGTTGAGGAAGCCTTAGAAAAGTTTTACTGTGATGCTGGAAGCAACCATAAGCTTAAACGCTGCCAGATTAAAAACATACTGGTTGAGGAGATTAAGCCCGAGGAGGCAAAAAGCTTCGTAACCAGCATGCTTGCAGGAGTTGAGGAGGCAAAATAGTTTGGGAGAACAGAAGCCCTCTACCCCCGAAGAGGAGGAACGCATGGTTCAAAGTTTAAGCTACGAGTTCAGGGTGCTGGAAGGCGTTGTAGGAGAGCTGAGGGCGAGAATAGGTGCAATAGACGCCATCCTCAGAAATTTAACCCTCGCGAAAACCACCCTGGAAAACATGGAAAAGCTTGAGGTTGGAGACGAAATACTTGTCCCCATAGGCGGCGACTCCTTCCTTAAAGCTAAGATCCTAGACAAGGACAAGGTTATCATCGGGGTTGGAGCAGGGGTAACCGTGGAGAAATCCTTGAAGGACGCTGTTTCACTGGTTGACAGCAGGGTTGAGGAGCTTGGAAGAGCCAGGTCTGATGTGGAAAGGCAGCTAGTACAAGTCATGGAGCGTATGGAGTACATTAGAGGGCAGCTTCAGAAGTTTCTAAGCTCAACCCAGACGTGAGCCTTCCAATGTTTGAAAGGCTTAGAAAGGCTTTCGGAAGCCTCCTAGAAAAGGTTTCAACCCAAGAGCTTTCAGGTAAAAAGCTTGAAGAGCTGCTTGAAGATTTTAAGCTGCGCCTCGTGGAGAACGATGTAGCCTACGTGGTGGCGGAGCATATCGTGGAGAAGCTTAAAGAAGAGGTTTCAGGGCTGAGAGTTGGAAGGTTTGAAGATAAACGTAAACCTTTAACCGAGGCTTTAAGAAAGGTTCTCCTCGAAATCCTGTCTTCAGGAGGAAGCCTAGACCTCTTAGCCCTAGCCGGAGAGAAACGTGAAGCTGGAAAGCCTCTAACCATAGTGTTCGTTGGAATAAACGGCACAGGAAAAACCACGACCATAGCTAAAATCGCCAAATACTTCTCTGACCGCGGCTTCTCCGTGGTGCTGGCTTGCGCCGACACCTACCGGGCTGGAGCTATAGAGCAGCTTGAAGCCCACGCTAAAAGGTTAGGCTTGAAAATGGTTAAGCACGGGTACGGCTCAGACCCGGCAGCTGTAGCCTACGACGCCGTAGCCCACGCTGAAGCTCGAGGGGTAAACGTGGTTCTGGTTGACACCGCGGGAAGAATGGAAACCAACCGTAACCTCATGGAGGAAATGGCTAAAATCGTCAGGGTTTCCGAAGCCGACCTGGTTCTGTTCGTTGGAGACGCCTTAACCGGTAATGACGCTGTAGCTCAGGCTGAAGAGTTCTCACGGTTCGTCAGGCTTGACGGCTCTATTCTCGCGAAGGTTGACGCTGACGTTAAAGGCGGAGCCGCCATTTCCATAGCCTATATTACCAAGAAGCCTATAATCTTTGTTGGGGTTGGGCAGGGTTATGGAGACCTTGAACCCTTCAACCCTGAAAGCTTTGTGGAAAAGCTTGTGGGGGGCTCAGAGTGATGGAAGAGCTTAAAGGTAGAGACTTCTTAACGTTGAAGGACTTCACGGCTGAAGAGCTTCAAGCCATCCTAAACCTGTCCTTGAAGCTGGAGAAGTCCAGGTTCCCCCGTAAACCCTTGAAGGGTAAAACCCTAGTTATGATATTCCAGAAGCCTTCAACCCGGACTAGGGTTTCCTTCGAAGTTGCCATACGCCAGCTGGGAGGATGGCCTCTCACGCTGGGCTGGGGTGAAATGCAGCTTGGCAGAGGTGAAACCGTTGCGGATACGGCTAGAACCCTTGAAAGGTATGCTGACGGGGTTGTAGCCAGGGTTTTCAGGCATGGAGACCTTGAAGAGCTGGCAGCCAACGCGGAGATACCGGTTGTCAATGCGCTTTCAGACCTCTATCATCCATGCCAGGCTCTGGCGGACATGCTCACCATCTACAAGCACTTCGGAAAGCTTAAAGGCTTAAAGCTTGCCTGGGTTGGAGACGGAGACAACGTATGCCATTCGCTGCTCCTAGCATGCTCCAAGCTCGGCCTCAACATGAGCGTAGCCTGCCCCGAAGGCTTCGAGCCTAAAAGGGAGATTCTAGACGAAGCCTTAAAGGAAGCCAAAAAATCCGGCTCCCTAATCGAAGTTGTAAGGGAGCCTGTTAGAGCTGTCTTCGGAGCCGACATAATCTACACTGACGTCTTCGTTTCCATGGGCCTCGAGGAGGAAAGGGAACGCAGGATTAAGGCTTTCCTCCCCAAGTATCAGGTTACCCCCACGCTTTTCAAGCATGCCAAGCCAACCTGCGTTTTCATGCACTGCCTCCCAGCCCACAGAGGCGAGGAAGTAGTCGACGACGTTATAGACGGCCCCCAGTCCATAGTCTGGGATCAAGCTGAGAACAGGCTTCACCTCCAGAAGGGCCTCCTGGCAGCCCTCTTCCAGAAGGGCTAACCCCATGGTTTTCCTGCTAGCAGCCTCCGGAAAGGACCCGGCAGCCCTAAACATCGTGGAAAACCTCCTAAGCCTCCACCCCTTCAAACCTGAAAAAGCAAGAGGAAACCTTGAAATACATGAAGCCGGAAACGTTAAGCTTGCCATTTTAGAAGGCGAAGCCGTTAAAGCTGAAAACCTAGACGAGGTTTTCCCGGAGGCTGAAGCCGTAGCCTTCGCTTCAAGGCATGAAAGCGAAAGCCTCCAGGCAACCCTAACAGTCCATGTGCCGGGAAACCTAACCGGGAAGGCTGCCCACGGGGGGAAACCCCGGCAGCTCGCCTACGCTTGGCCTCAGAGAATGAGGCTTGCCCTAGAGGTTTTAAGCAGGCTTGCCCCTGAAGGTTTCAAGGTTTCCCTCGAGGCAACCCATCACGGACCCACCGGCTTAAAGAAGCCTGTATGGTTTGTTGAGATTGGAAGCAGCCTTGAGCAGTGGACCAACCGGGAGGCTGGAAGAGCTGTAGCCGAAGCCCTATGGGTGTCCCTGACAGGCTTGCCTGAGGGGACGGCAGCCGTAGGATTTGGGGGAGGACACTACGCTCCGAAGCACAGCAAGGTAACCTTGGAAGGCAGATATGTGGTAGGCCATATTTTCCCTAAGTACGCTCTAGCTTCAGGGCTGGATAGGGAGCTTATAGCCCAGGCCTTCCATAAAACCTATGGGGGCTGCAGCGTGGCGGTGGTAGACTGGAAAGGTCTTCAAGGCGAAGTGAGGAGAAACCTTCTAAGCCTGCTTGAAGGGCTTGAAGTAGAAGAGGTGGTAAGGGTTTAAGGCTGGGCAGAGGCTTATAACCTACATTACAGGAGTCTCCGGGGCAGGTAAAACAAGCCTGGCCAAAGGGCTTGCCAGCAAGTTCGGAGGTCTCCACGTTGAGCTTGGGAAGCTCAGCCTGGAGGAAGGGCTGACGTTAGGCTTCGATAAACGTAGAAAATGCCATATAGCAGACCTTGAAGGCCTGGAAAAGTTTCTGGTTGAAAAGTTTTCTGAGGTCAGGGGCTTCATAGCCTTCGAGGCGCCCTTCACGGTTAGACTTAGAAGGCCGCTTACTCCTAAGGCCGTTTTCGTTTTGAGATGCGAGCCGAGGGAGCTTGCCAAGAGGCTTAAGGATAAGGGTTACTCTCCAAGTAAAATCTTGGAAAACGTTTGGGCTGAAATCCTAGACTACCCGCTTCAGGAAGCCCTTGCCACGTATAACCCGAAGAAAATTCACGAGTTAAACATGAGCTTTAAAAAAACGGGGAAGGCTGTTGAAGAAGCCGTGGAAATCTTGAAGAAGCGTAGGCTTCCAAGCTACGGCAAAATAAACTGGCTTAAAGCCTTAGAGGAGGAGGGGGTCCTAGAGAAAATCTCAGCTTCCCCGGCTAGAACCGCCCTGAAACACCTGTTATCCTACCTTTAAAGGTGTAAACCTATGGCTTCAAGCAGCCGGAAATACGGGGTTTTCCGGTGTAAGGCATGTGGAAGGTTGAACCTGGCGAAAACAGGGCAGAAATTTAAAACATGCCCTTACTGCGGTTTCAGGAACAGGCTTTCCCAGAGGGTTTTCCTTGCCTACGCCTCAACGCCAGGTGAAGCCTCGAAGGCTGTTAAAAGGCTTAAGGCTGGAAAAGCTTAACAGGCAGAGTGATATAATATGGCTGGAAACAGCGGATTGCGAATGGAGGTAAAGTAGATGTCTTCTGTGGCTGCTAAAAAGTTTTTCGAAGAGTTCGCAGGGCTCCTCCAAAGACCTGTAACAGCTGTGACTTCTGACGGAAAGCAGTATTCCGGGACGCTTGTAGGCTTTGACCCCTCAACCCTGAGCATTTGCCTCTCAGACGTGGCAGACGAGTCTGGGAAGAAGGCTGCTAAAATGTTTCTTTACGGGGGCAGCCTGTCCAGGATTTACACTTTGGAGAAGCCTTTCGACCTTAGAAGGCTGGCTGAGAGGCTTGACAGGGTTTTCCCCAGAATGGTTAAACTTTACGAGGAGGCGGGGGTTATAACCGTAACGGATAGAATCCGGGTTACAGCTTCAGGAGTTGTTGAGGGAACAGGCCCCATGGCTGAGAGAGTTCAAAAAATCTACGAGGAGTTTGTTAAGGAGATTTCCGGCTAGCCCTCCTCCTATTTTTACCTGCCTCCTGCAGGAGGGCGCTTATACCGCTTAGGAAGGCTTCAACGCTTGCCATCACAATGTCTCCTCTAGCCCCGCTTGCCGTAATGATTCTGTTACCCATTCTAACTCTTACGACAACTTCAACCACGGCGTCGGTTCCACCTGTAATAGACTTAACGTAGTAGTCTTCCAGCCTTATGTCAGCTACTTCCCTTCCCACCTTTCTTATAGCGTTGATAGCTGCGTCCACAGGCCCTACACCCGTGGCAGACTCAAGGATTTCCCTGCCGTTCACTTCAAGCCTAACAGAAGCCGTAGGCGTAACATTGTTTCCGGTGATTACCGTCAGCTCTTTAAGCTTTATAGGCCTCGCCATCGGGACGCCCATCACGGCTTCAGCTATAGCCCGCAGGTCAGCATCCGTAACGGTTTTACCCATGTCGCCCAGCTGTTTAACCCTGTTGAACACTTCTTTAAGCTGCTCCTGGCTTAGCTTCAGCCTCCAGGAGCGGAGCAGGGTTTCAATCC
>QMXU01000017.1 GCA_003662305.1 Candidatus Hecatellales archaeon | reverse complement strand
ATTTACAGGGTTCTAAAACCAAATAGGGAGGCATGGATTTATGATTTAATCAGGGGTGCTTCATTAAAGGAAGCAAAGCAAACATTAAGGGAGATGAATTTGCCTATTTTCCCTTCCATAATCCTCTATCGGTTCTTTGGGTTAAAGTATGAAGAATACTTAGGGGAAATTGCAGAATCCCTTAAGGAAAGCTTTTTTAAAGAATACAAATTTGAAAGGAATGGCTGTCTCATGAAAATAATATTACATAAGATATGATTTACTGACTGCGTATAACAGGTCGCATCCGACTTTGCTAACACTCCGTCCAAATTCCTCGCTACGCTCGGAACTTCAGATATGCCCAGAACGTTAGACGAAATCATGAAAATTTAGGGGTTAAGTTAAATAGTTTCCGCTGGCTAAGATATGGGTTAGGAGGTTTGAAGGCATGCCAACAATTGTGGCAAAGGTTAGAGACGCTATGGACACCAACGTGTTTTTCGTGGACGCTTCTGACACCGTCTCCAAGGTTATTGACGTCATGCTCGAGAAAGGTGTATGGTCGGTGCTGGTTGAAAAGCAGGGTCTACCGGTAGGCGTGATAACCGACAGGGACATATTCCGCAGATGCCTGTCCAAGAAGTTTTCCCCTGAAGCCTGTAAGGCCGAGGAAATCATGAGTTCACCTCTGATAACCATATCGCCGGATGAATCCATAATGGAAGCCATGAAAACCATGACCGTCAAAAACATTCGCAGGCTCTTCATAGTCGAGGAAGGCAAGGTGGTTGGAAGAGTAACCCAGGCAGGGCTTTTCTCCTACATCCTCGGAGTACTGATGACCTTCCACGACCTAGGCATAACAATCTAAGAAGCCCTAAAACAGCTTCCGCCCCTTCGAACTTTTTATTTTCTGGAAGACTCTGCCAGGCCCTACTTTCTTTTCAGCACCTTGTATACGCAGTATTCACCGCACATGCTACATGTTCCAGCTTTAGGCTCAGCCTTCAGCCTTATCCTCCTAGCCTTCTCCGGGTCCACTGAAAGCCTGTGCTGAGCCTCCCAGTCAAGTCTGGCTCTGGCCTTAGAAATCTCTAAATCCAGGCTTCTGGCTTTCTCACCCAGCCTGACAATGTCTGCAGCGTGGGCTGCTATCCTTGCGGCTACCACGCCTTCCTTAACGTCTTCGATGGATGGTAGAGCCAAGTGCTCTGAGGGTGTAACGTAGCATAGGAAGTCTGCTCCCGCTATTGCGGCTAGGGCTCCCCCAATCGCCCCAGCAATATGGTCGTAGCCCGCGGCAATATCGGTGACCAGCGGACCTAAAACGTAGAAGGGTGCCCCCCGGCATAGGGCCTTCTGAATCCTCACGTTAGCTTCAACCTCGTCCAGTGGAACGTGGCCGGGTCCTTCAACCATAACCTGGACTCCAGCATCCCAGCAGAGGCTGATAAGCTTCTTGATTGTCAAGAGTTCCTGAAGCTGGAACCAGTCTGAAGAGTCGGCTATGCTTCCAGGCCTCAGGGCGTCGCCGAGGCTGATGGCGAAATCGTATTCCCTGGCAATCTCTAGGATCCGGTCGAAATTCGTGTAAAGCGGGTTTTCCCTGTTATGCCTCAGAATCCAGCTTGCCAGGAAGGCGCCTCCACGGCTGACGATTCCTGCAACTCTCCCCACCGTCTGAAGCCTTTCAACGATTTCCATGGTTATCCCGGCGTGGATGGTCATGAAGTCCACTCCGTCTTTCGCATGTCTCTCGATAACCTTCAGCATGTCGTCTTCAGTCATGTCAACCAGCAGCTTCCCCTTCCTGACGGCTTCGATTCCAGCCTGGTAGATGGGGACGGTTCCAACTGGAACCTTAACTTCCTCCAGTATCCTCCTTCTAATATGGTCTAGGTCTCCCCCCGTGCTCAAGTCCATAACGGTGTCAGCACCATACTTAACAGCGGTCTTAGCCTTCTCAACTTCGTACTCTAAATCTTCAACTTCAGGGGAGCTTCCAACGTTGGCGTTAACCTTAACCCTTAAGCCTTCACCTATCCCTAAAGGCTTAATTTCCCCCGTCCTGACAACGTTTCTGACGATAATGATTCTCCCCGAACGAAGCCCAGCCATAATCTTTTCAACGTTTACCTTTTCAGCTTCAGCAACCTGGCTGAACTCTTCGAGGATTTCACCTCTCCTAGCGGCATCCATCAAGGTCAACGTAGGCAACCTCCTTAACATCAGTGCTAGGAGGCTTATAATAGTTTTTAGGAATCAAGTAGCTATTAACCCTATGACCTCCCAAGGGTGGAGCAAGTGGAAATCCCTAAAGCCCTAACAATCGCCGGAAGCGATTCAAGCGGTGGAGCAGGAATCCAGGCAGACCTGAAAACCTTTTCCGCCCTAGGCGTCTACGGCATGACCGCCATAACCGCCATAACAGCCCAGAACACCCTGGAAGTAAGAGAACTCTACGAGCTTCCAGCCGGGCTTGTGAAAGCCCAGATAGAGGCTGCCGTGGAAGACATCGGCGTAGACGCAGCCAAAACAGGGATGCTCTACTCTAAGCCTATAATAAAGGCTGCAGCCGAAGCCTCCCGGAAGTACGGGTTCCCCCTAATCGTGGACCCTGTAATTACGGCTAAAAGCGGGGCTAGACTGCTTAAGCTTGAAGCCTTTGAAGCCCTTAAAGACAGCCTCATACCCCTAGCCGCCTTGGTAACCCCTAACAGGGAGGAAGCTGAAGCCCTTTCAAGCATGAAAATTTCAAGCCTGGAAGACGCTGAAAAAGCTGCCAAGAAGATTTCAGCTGAAACCGGTGTTGAAGCCGTGCTTGTTAAGGGAGGACACCTTGAAGGCGGAGAAAGCGTGGACATCCTGCTTTTCAAGGGAAGCCTGAGAAGGTTCAGCTCTCCCAGGGTGAAGGCGGAAAGCCTCCATGGGTTAGGATGCAGCCTCTCCGCGGCCATAACCGCGTGGATTGCGAAGGGTGAACCGCTTCCTGAAGCCGTAGCCAAAGCTAAAGAGTTTATAACCGCAACCATAAGGTTCGGTCTGCCCATAGGCAAAGGCTGCGGCCCCGTAAACCCCATGGCATGGATGGAAATACCTGCAGAGCGATACCGGGTTCTATCAGAGCTTTCACAAGCTTTAGCTCTCCTCGAAGGCGAAGGCGAAGTTTTCGCCAGGCTAATCCCCGAAGTCCAGATGAACCTAGTTTACTCCCTGCCCAAAATTTACGCTAAAACCCCCAGTGATGTGGCAGGCGTTCCAGGCAGAATAGTGAAGGTTAAGGGCAGGGTTAAAGCTTCCGCTCCTCCAGCCTTCGGAGCCTCCCAGCACCTCGCCAGGGCTGTGCTGAAAATCATGGAGTACGCGTCCGAACTTCGTTCAGCCTTAAACCTGAAGTATGACAGGAGGCTGGTAGAGGCTGCTGAAGCCTTAGGCTTCAAGGTTTCCCACTATGACAGGAGGGAGGAGCCTGAAGAGGTTAAACAGGTTGAGGGAGCCACCATCTCCTGGGGAATCGGGAAGGCGGTTGAAAGGCTGGGTCAGCCTCCGGACCTAGTCTACCACCTAGGCGAAGTTGGAAAGGAGCCTATGATAAATCTTTTCGGTAGAACGCCGGTGGAGGTGGTGGAGAAGGCTTTAAAGCTGGCCTTGAAGGCAGGGCTGAAAAAGGCTTAAGTCTTCCGAGAGGTTTATCCCCTAGCCGCCCATCTCCCATGTGAGGCTGAAGATATGTCGGATTTGGAGGGACTGGCAAACCTCCTCCTTGAAAAAGGAATCCCTGAAAGAGAAATCCTGGAAAGGCTTACCCTTGAAATTCAAACCTTCAAGCCTGTCGGAAAGGCTAAGGCTGAAAAGCTTGCCAGAGCCGTGCTCGCCGAAGTTTCAAGAAGCAGAATCAAGCCTTCCAGCCCGCTTTTCAAGAAGCTTCTAGAGCCCTCCAAAAGCGGGGTTACCATGGGCCTGATGGGGGTAGGATGCCGTGGGGAAGGAGACTTCTACGTTCACAGCCTAATCGCCAAGGTTTCCTCCCTTAAAAACCTAAAGCCTCTACTGGGGCCCCTGGCGCTCGACGACGCTGGAGCTGTTGAACATGGCGGAACGGTTGTGGTGGTCGCGGTGGATGGAACCCATTCCAGGCTTAGCAGGTTTCCGCTGGTGGCAGGCTTCCACGTAGCCCGGGCGGCTTTAAGGGACGTGTACGTTAAGGGAGCTAAGCCTTTAGCTCTCTTCGACGACCTTCACCTGTCGGATGACGGAGACGTTGGAATGCTCTTCGACTTTGTGGCTGGCGTCAGCGCGGTCTCAGAGCTTACAGGTGTTCCGCTGGTTGCTGGAAGCACGCTTAGGGTTGGAGGGGACATGGTGATAGGCGACAGGATGGTAAGCTGCGTTGGAGCCGTGGGTATTGTCTCAAACCTGAAGGCTTTGGCAGCTAAAAGAAACGTGAAGCCAGGCGACCTGATTCTCATGACGGAGGGGGCTGGAGGAGGAACCATAGCCACCACAGCCATATACGCCGGTAAGCCGGAAATCCTGAAGGAAACCTTAAACGTCAGATTCCTAGAAACCTGCGACTTCCTCCTGGGTTCAGGACTGGCTGAGCTAACTCACTCCATGACGGACATAACCAACGGAGGGATAAGGGGGGACGCACCGTCCATCTGTAAGGAAGCAAAGGTAGGCATAGTAGTGGACGAGGAGTCCTTCAGAGGGCTGGTGAACCCTAAAGTTCTAAGCCTCCTCGAGGAGTATGGGGTGGACCCGCTTGGCGTATCTGTAGACTCCCTTTTAATGTTCACCCCTGAAAGCTATGCTGACACGATTCTGAAGGAGGTAAGAAGGCTTGGCGTGAAGGTTGACATCGTAGGGGAGGTTCTAGCCAAGCCTCGGAAGGCTCTGCTCCACAGCCACGGCAGAACCTTCGAGCTTAAACCTAAATTCAGGGAGTCAGCTTACACTGAAGTGAAGAAGCTGGTGGGCGAAAAGGCTGAAGCCAGCGTTGAAGAGCTTAAAGTGAAAGTTGCGAAGGCTTATAGGGAAGCCTTAGCCAAACGCAGGCTCCTCGTGAAAATAGTCAGAAAGGCGAGGGGGACCTCAACCTGAAGGTCAAAATTGAAACCCCGTCAAGGCTCCACTTCATCCTCCTAGACCTAAACGGCTCCCTAGGCCGAGTTGACGGAGGAGCAGGAGTAGCCCTGGAAAACCCAGGCTGGACCGTGGAGGTTGAACCCTTCCAGCAAGGCTTAAAAATAGAATCATGCCTGGAAGCTGAAAAAGGCGAGGTTGAAAGTATAGCCCTGAAATTTTTAGGGCACTACGGGCTGAAGCCGGCTTTCAAAATTAAAGTGCTGAGGGGGATACCGCGCCATGTGGGTTTAGGCTCGGGAACACAGCTTACGCTGGCTGTAGCCTACGCCCTCGCCAAGGCTTCCAGCCTAAACGTAAACCCGAGGGAGCTGGCAGGCCTCATGGGCCGCGGTGGCACCTCTGGGATAGGTGTAGCCGCCTTTGAAGCTGGAGGAATAATAGTTGACGGAGGCCACAGCTTCGGCCCTGGAAAGCAGAAGCAGTCTTTCCTTCCATCCCATTATTCTCCTGCTCCTCCTCCACCTGTCCTAGCCCGCTACATGCCTCCAAAAGAATGGTTCTGGGTGGTGGCTGTTCCCCCTGGAGGACGGGGAGCCCACGGGCTTCAGGAAGCCGAATTCTTCAAAAGCCAGTGCCCAATCCCTGAAAGCGAGGTGGAAAAGGCCTCAAGGATAGTTCTCCTCAAGCTTATGCCGGCTCTGGCTGAAGCCAGCATAGCCGAGGTAGGGGAAGCCCTAAACATGCTTCAGAGGGTTGCCTTCAAAAGGCTGGAAGTTGAACTAGCCGGGACGGCTTCGAAAAGGCTTATGGAACTCATGGTAGGGCAGGGAGCCTACGGAGCAGGCTTAAGCTCCTTCGGACCGGCTGTTTACGGGCTGGTTGAAGGATGTCGGCAGGCGGAAAACCTGGAGAAGGCTTTAAGAGAGTTCTTTCAGGAGCAGTCCGTGGAAGGCATGGTGTTGAAGGCTAGAACCAGCCTAAGCGGGGCTAGAGTTCTCTTAAACCCTTAAACCCTGTATTCCCCTCCAACCTTCGGAATCTCAACTTTCATTTTCCCTTTCAGAAACCTTTTCAGGAGGGTTGGCCTTTCGCAGTGGACGGGGAACACCAGTTTAGGCTTAATGGCTTCTAACACTTCAAGAAGCTGCATGGGCATGATATGGCCTGAAACGTGAATGTGATACTGGGGAAGCCCGTAATGCTCAAGCCAGTTAACCATTCTCCAGTAGTCTATTTCAGCCTCCTCTCCTACAGGCTCGGAGGACGAGAGAATATAGCAGCTTCCAGGAGGAGGCCTAACCTCCATAAGCTCGCTGAAACCGTAGAAGGAAAGGGCGAGGACATACCTGCTCTGCTTTAAGGCAACGTCTTCCGCCGCCACCGTCTCATACCTGTCCATGAGGCTTCTCTCCCAAGGAGTATAACGCTTCTTAGACTTCCTGTAAATCGCTAAGCGGCCATCCTTTAAGCTTGGAATCTTAAGCTTCCTGTCCGCTGAAAGCTTTTCAACCATGTAGGCATGCCTGAAGTCTAGGGCAAGCTTTCTACCCGTTTCCGCAGCCATGGAAAGAAAGGACTTCAACCTGTCAACATCGGTCGAAGCGAAGTCCGCAAGGATTAACCCTTTAACCTTCCGGCCCAGCCTCCTAATCTTGTCCATAAGCTCCTCCTCAGAGGAAACCTCACCGTCAACCAGGTTTGTCCCCTCAACGATTAAGGCTTCAACCTTGGACTCTGAAGCCTTCGAAACGAAGTCCCATGTCAGCTGAGGCTTAGAGCCGTGAAGCCTGAAATCGCCTGTGTAGGCTATGGAGCCCTCCGGGCTGTGGACGATGAAGCCGTAGGCTCCAGGAATAGAATGGTCCACGTGGACAGGCTCCACCTCGAAGCATCCGGCTTTAACCTTCGCTCCTGTTCTGAAGGTTTCGATTTTCAAGCCTGAAAAGTCGTATTCAAGGCTTCTTCCCCTAAGCTCTCCTACAGCCTCAAGGATGGCTGCAGAAGTTTCACCGCAGTATACCGGGATATCCCTCTTCAGGAAGGAGATGTAAGCCGAATGGTCTAGGTGAGCATGGGAAAGGAATACTGCTGAAACCTCCGCCTCACCCTCCTCAAACCTGTATATCCCCTTAACCTCCGGCAGAAGTTCAAATTCCAGCAGGCTTTCAACCGTTCTAGGCGCTAGGAAAGGCTCAGAGTAAAACATGCGTTTACGGTTGAAGGAGACGCCGAAGTCAAGCAGAATCCTTTCGCCTCCACATTCAACCATTATCTTGTTTCCACCCACCTCGCCGACTCCACCGTAAAAGCTAAGCCTAATCCCCGTCAAAGCCTGAAGCACCATAGAAACCCAGCAGAGCTGAACCTAAATGTTTTTCCCTCTTTTTCAACCCCAAAAAATCATTCTAACAGTTACCAGAAGCAGAACCAGGCCTAAGGCTCTGCGGAGAATCCTAGGCTTCATCCGAACGCAGACCTTCGTTCCCACGTAGGCTCCGAGAAGAGCGCCTGAACCTACGACAGCCACCCTGTAGAAGTCTATGTTCCCAGCTAAAAAATGGCCCATAGAGCCTGAAACAACGTTTATAAGGGTGGCAAGCTCCGAGGTTGCAACCGCCACATGGATGGGGACGCCTAGAACCAGGCACATTAAAGGCATGTTCACAAGCCCCCCTCCAACCCCAGCCAAACCCGAAATAAACCCTGCTCCAGCACCACCCAGAACAGCGAGCAAAGGGTTCACCTCGTATCTGAAGTTTACCCCCTGCTCGTCAATGATGGTTCTACGCCAAAGGGTTGGAAAGCTGAGAAGCCGCCTCCTTCCCCCCTCAAATTTTAACTCCAGAGCCATATTCACTCCGGCGTAAGCAAGCAGTGCTGAGAAAAAAATTCTGAGAAGGTAGGGGTCAACGTAGCGGGTTAGCCACGCACCCAGAAAGGCTGAAGGAGCAGCTGCAACCATCAAAAGCAGAGCAAGTTTAAGGTCTATCCTACGCTGGAAAAAACCGTAGGAGACCACGGCTGAACTTGTTAAGAAAATAATGGAGGCCAGAGAGCTTCCAATAGCCATGTGGATGGGCATGTTCAAAGCCAGGTAGAAGTAGGGGACGAAGATGAAGCCTCCTCCAAAACCGAAAAGAGCCCCATAGACACCCGTCAGAAACCCCACAGCGAAACTTGTCAAAACCTCCAAGGGAACCGGCGGTAGCCCCGTCATAAAGCACCCTCAACAGCCCAGCTGAGCATGGAACTAAAATTTCCCCCTTAAAGTTAAAGTCTTCGCAGAGCTGACGGGGAAGCCCTGACGACTTTAAAGCCTGCTCTCAGCGAGCGTGTTACCGCACCTTTAAAGCGTATCTTCCAGGCTTTTTTATTCCAACTTTTTTAGCGATCTCAGACTTTTCAGGGTCCAAGACTATTAGCAGCCCTGAGAAGTCTTCAGAGTGGCTTGTGCTCTTGCAGGAGGGGCAGATGTTCCCGTAGAATAGGGTTTTACACTGGGTGCAGGCACGCTCTCTCATTTCTTTTCTCCTCCAGCCTTCGCTTTCGCCTTAACCTTCTCCTTTTCGACTTTAACCTTCTCAGCTTCCCTAAGCTTGGCTAGGTCCTCCTTAATCCATTCAAGCTTTCCGAGGAAGGGCTGCCTCATGGTTATCCCAACCTTGCCGCTTGCTCCTCCCTTAGCCATGCTTACAGCGGTTATTCTCGCCCTAACCCTGTCCCCCACGGAAATCTTCCGTTTGGTTTCCTTCCCCATAAGCGTAGCCTGCCTTTCATCGTAAACAACGTAGTCGTCTATTATCTGGGAAACGTGGAGCAAGGCTTCCATGGGGCCTATCCTTATGAAGGCGCCGAAGCTTCCTATCTCCACAACCTCCCCTTCAACAACCTCCTGTATTTCAGGCCTGTAAGTTAAAAGCGTAAAAGTCACAGCGTTATAGGTTGCACCGTCTCCAGGCAGAATCTTACCCACCGGAGAAACCTCTGCTTCCACCACGGCGACCACGTACCCCAGCTCCCTGCTTAGGGTTCCCTCATATTTTTTGGCAAGTTCCTCGATGGAAACCCTCCGCAGGTCCTCACTAAACTTCCCCGGAGGAATCCTAACTACGTCCTGGCATTTGATAAGCTCAAACAAGGCTTATTCCCACCTTCCTTCAAGCTCCAGCCTTCTGCCACCCCTAATATATATGGTGGAGACTCCCTCAGCTCTAAGCTTTCTCTTAAGCTCCAGGTCGGCTGTGGCTACGGGAAGCCCTGTCTCCCTGGCAACCCTGACCAGGTAGTCGTCAACAGACTCCCCCTGCCTCCTATCATACTCAAGCTTCACGCATTTCTCCGCAAGCCTTAGAGCTGAGGAGGCGATTCTCCTAGTTTTAGGCTTCCCCTTAGAAGCCAGTCTCTCCAACTCCTCGCCTACAGGGGGCAATAATACAGGTTCAACTTTAACTGATAAAATTTTCTCAAGCTCGCTGAAAACGTCCAGTCCAGCCTCGAAAGGTATCATGAGAAAGTTCGAGTCTACAATCACCCGTCTGGCCATGGAATCATCCACCTAACGTTTGCTGCCATAACAGGGAAGTCTGGCTGAGGCACAGTCTACCCTCCCCTCAAGGCTTCCCTAGTAAAGGCTGAAACCCTGAGGGGTAATTTGCCTTTCCCTTCGCCTTAGCAGTCTGCTGGACGTTGGAGAACTGTTTAAACCCTTCTTTCACTGTTTCCACACTCTTCAGAAGGCTTCTGCTTTGAAGCCGTCCATATTTGAATGTTTTTATGATAATGGTTAATCTTAAGCTTTCAATAGGGCTTTCCACTTATTATTAAAAATTTTTTAATATTTCGCTTTGTTTCAAGCGTTTTTTATCAGAATACTGGCTAAAGAACAGCTAAAACCCCTCAAAACCTTAATGTAAGGCTATGAAACCGGAAACATTCGAGATTTCTCCAAAATTTTATGTCTTATCAAGTTTTATTGAATATCCTGCCGAGAGGGAGCCGCTATGACTCAGACGCTTACAGGCAAACCCTTCAAGCCTTCAGCCTTCAAAGCATATTTTCACTTGGAAAGCTTCCTCTTCCTTCTCCCCCTCCTAACCATAATCGCAGGGTGGGAGGCAGCCTTAAGGCTTCAAATGATATCCCCCACGATTCTCCCCTCTCCTCTAAACGTAATCAGAACCCTAGCCCTAAACATCACGGACATCGCCTTCCTTACACTGGCTTTCCAAAGCCTCACAATCCTAACTTTAGGGCTCATCGCAGCTTTTCTCCTCGCGGTGCCCTTAGCCATAGGCACAGGGCTGAAACGGCATCTCGACTCCGCCTTCACCCCGCTGATAATGATTTTCGGGGCTCTTCCAGACCTAGCACTCCTACCCATAATCATCTACTGGTTCGGCGCCAGCGCTTCCTCCGCGCTTCTAATGGCGGTCATCGTAGCCTTTTTCCCCATTTTTTTCATGGTTAGAGAAGGCGTTGAAAGCATTCCAGCCGACCAGTTCCACGCCGTTGAAATCTACAGCACCCGCCGCCACCACCTCTTCACCAAGCTGATTTTCCCCGCAACCTTCCCCAACATGCTTGCAGGCTTAAGGCTTTCCTACGAATTCCTCTGGGAGGTAATCTTGGCAACGGAAATCATCGCTCAGATAAGCGGGATTGGCTTCTTCATAGACGCGTCGGTTAAAGGTGGCGCACTGAACGAAGCTTTCGCAGCCCTCTTCCTCATAGGCATAATAGCCATCATCGTGGACAGAGCCCTCTTCCAAAGGCTTGAAAACAAGATTAGGAGGTGGAGGGAGTGAAAAGTAAATGCCTTGAAGTGGACGGAATCTCCAAGCACTACCATCTCCCAAAAGGCGTAATCCACGCCCTGGAAGAGGTAACCTTCCACGTTCACGAACGCGAATTCATAAGCATAATCGGCCCCAGCGGCTGCGGGAAGTCAACCCTCCTAAAAATAATTGCAGGCCTCGACAAGCCTACCAAAGGCCAGGTCCGCCTTAAAGGGGAAATAATAAGTAGGCCTCATCCAAGGATAAGCATGGTCTTCCAAAGCTTCGCCCTTTTCCCCTGGCGCACCGTCCTACAGAACATAGAGTTCGGGCTGGAGACGAGGGGAGTGCCTAAAAGGGTTCGGCGTAAAATAGCGGAGAGGCTGGCTGAAACCGTGGGCTTAAAGGGATGCGAATACTGCTATCCGAGGGAGCTTTCAGGAGGAATGAAGCAGCGGGTGAGCATAGCTAGGGCTTTAGCCATAGACCCTGAAGTCGTCCTGCTCGACGAGGCCTTCAGCGCCGTGGACGAGTTCACAGCCCAAGTGCTCCGAAGCGAGGTAATAGAGCTATGGGAGGAAACAGAGAAAACTTTCATCCTCGTAACGCACAACCTAGCTGAAGCCATAGAAATGGCAGATAAAATCCTAGTTTTAACTTCAAGACCTGCCAAGCTCAAACACATGGTAACCGTGAACCTTAAGAGGCCTAGGAGCAGGCATAGGCCGGAATTCGTCAAGCTTCAAAGGGAGCTCTTCGAGCTTTTAAAGGAAGAGCTGGAGAAAACCATAATCCGCCACAAGCTCAAGAGCATATACAGCCAGGAGAAAATAGACGACATAGAAATGTAAGCCCAGCCCCCCTTCTTTTCTAGGGCGAAGAAAGAGTTTTAAAGCTGGATTAAGCCTAGCAGAGTTTGACTGGAGGCTAGGGCCAGATGGGTTTCCGTCTCGGAGTGTTAATTTTCACGGTGTTGCTTCTGGCGGTTTCACCTTTCTGCTGTCAGGTTTCAGCTCAACCTCAGGTTGAAACGTTGGCTTCCGGGCTTAAGCATCCTGCAGGTGTCGCTGTGGCTTCCGACGGCAGAGTTTACTTCAGCGAGTTCGGGCTTGAAGGCTGCCTCAGTGTTTACCTTCCAGACAGGCAGATAGTTGATGTTGCCATTTCAGGGCTTACAAGCCCTGCGGGGGTTGCCCTGGCTCCCGACGGAACTGTCTACGCGGT
>QMXU01000016.1 GCA_003662305.1 Candidatus Hecatellales archaeon | reverse complement strand
GGCATCCTAGGCCAAAGCCTTATAGCCATTTTCGTCACGATCCCCATCTTTCCAACCCAGCCGATGAACAGCCCTGTTATGTCGGGGCCGGGAGCCCGGCTGAACCACCGTTTACCTCCCGTGTACGCGGCAACACCTGTCTTAACTATTTCCCCGGTTGGCAGCACTACTTCTAAGCCGTTGATCCATTCGGATAGACATCCTCCAAGCAGGCTTAGGTCGACGAAGCCAGACTCTAGGGCGCATGGCACCACGCCTGTTCCAGGAGGCGACCATGTGATTCCAACTACAAGGTCTGGATAGTTCTTGTCGAGGTATCCTTTGAGGTCTGACCATGTGGTTCCGCCCTCGATGAGGGCGTACATGCTGTCTTCGTCCACTTCCAGCACCCTGTTCATTTTTCGCAGGTCTATGTAGATGCCTCCTGTCCGCGGCGTTGCGACACCTCCGAAATTCAGCTGGGAAACTGCGGCTGTTATGGGTATTTTGTAGATATTAGCGGTTTTAACTATCTGTTGCACTTCTTCCACGGTTTCAGGCATGACAACGTAGTCGCAGCGTCCTGGCTTATCGGTGGCGTTGACGAAACTCCAACTGTAGAGGTATAACTCTTCTGGGTCCGTTGAAACGCGGCGTGAACCAACGATAGAGCAGAGGATTTCGTAGATTTTATCGTTGCGTTCGGTTTTTTTCTCCACCAAAGAACCAGCCAAATTTCCTCCTCTCCTTTTACCGATTTCTAAAGAAGGTTATCATGGTAAGGATATAAAAAATTTCCCTCTAAACCTAAATTTTTACGCTGGAAACCGCTTATTCTCCGCGAAAAGTTGAGATTTTTGCCTATTTTAGGCTTCAACTTGCATGGTTCTGGCGGTTTTAACCATAACTTTAAGGTTTATTGTGGGTGTGTAAGGTGAAAGCCCGCAGCCGGGTGCGAGAACGTTCACTCCTTCCTTTATTATCCGCCTGCTTTCAGATTCAACCTGGAAGGGGTCTCCGTCCTGCAGTACTCCCACGGGATCCACGTTTCCTATTATGGCTATTTTATCTTTGGCAAGCTTTTTCGCTTCGGCTATGCTTACTTTCTGGTCGACGCTTAACCCTTTAACGCCGCTTTCAGCGATCATGGAGACTAGGGGAGCGCTGTCCCCGCAGATGTGAACTACGGTCAAGGCTTTGATTCCGTTGGCGATAGTTCTTATGTACTCGAGGTTGAACTTTTCAAAAAGGTCTGGGCCTATAATGGAGGAGGTTGGCTCCAGAAGCGAAATGATGTCTGCTCCAGCTTCAACTAGAAGCTTGCAGTAGTCTAAGAGAAACCGTGAACTTACGGTTAGAACGCCTTCCACTTTTTCAGGTTCAGTAATCAGGGCGACCATGGCTTTCTCCACGCCGTAGACATAGCATGTTAAAGTGAAAGGTCCGGTGACTCCTGCTATGACGGGAACCTCTTCTCCAACCTGGCTTTTCAGGATTTTCGTGGCTTCGATTACTGCGCCCATCACGCCTGTAGCGGGGTCAACAGGCTCAACCTTTTCAGGGTCGCTTGCAGGTTTAACCACGGTGGGGGTGCGGTCAGTTTCACCTTCATGGTAGTCTATTTCGCATCCTAAAGCTTCCGCTTCAGCGTAGATTCCGAAGGGGACACGGACAGCTTCAAGCCCGGCGACACTGTAAGCGGCATAGGCAAGCTTAGCCATCTCTTCTGCTTTCCTGTGGGCGACAGGCCAGTAGGCATTACTTTCCTTCATAAGCTCCAAGGTTCCAGTCTGGGTTACGCTTAGAGCTGGAACACGATCCACATTTTTAAGCAGAAGAGCGTTCAGCAGCCTGTCCTTCAGCGACAATCCTTCCACCCTTCATTATCCTCTGGTTTTACTACTTTATTAAAGTCAAACCTCATAAATTTTTAGGCGTAAAACCCGTCTACTTTCGCCTGGAAGCGGGAATTATCAACGTGAAAAGTTTAGAAAACGATGTAGAATAGAAACTCTTATTAAGAGAAAAAAATTTAAGGGTAGCTGTGAAGAATCATGCTTCCACGGGAACATTTAGAAGCGATCTTGAAAAGCGGGAAAACCGATGTTGTCCCTGTGATGCCTCCTTTCCAAGGCTTCTGGGCGCTTGACGTTGCAGGTCTTACTACACCCCAATCCTTTAAGGATGTTTCGAAGACTGCTAGTGCGCAGCTTAAAGTTTTAGAGCAGTGCACCTTCGACGGGATAGAAGTGCTATGGGACTGGCTTGTTCCCGTAGAAGCGTTAGGGTGTAAAGTGGATTTTCCAGAGAAAGGCAACCCCATAACCAGCGAAAACATCGTGAAATCTCTTGAAGACGTTGACAAGCTGGAGGTCCCGGACATCAGGAAGCATGCGAGAACCGTCTTCGACTACGAAGTTGCGGAAGCTTTAAGAGACAAAATCGGCAGGCAGCATTTCACCTACATCACCATGCCATCTCCCTTCACGCTGGCCGGGGAACTTAGGGGAGTGGAAAGCCTGCTCGTAGACATGATGCTTAACCCCGCCGACGTCCACCGTCTGCTGAAGTTCACCACAGAAGTTTTGCTTGAATACTTGGATTTGACGGTTGAGAAAGGCTTTGAAGCCGTGTTTTGGTGTGACCCAACAGCGTCTGGAGACCTCATATCCCCTGACCAGTTCAAAGAGTTTTCACTTCCATACCTGAAAGTTCTCAGCCAGAAAACCAAGGAGAAAAACCTGTGGGTGCTGGTTCACATCTGCGGAGACCTGTTGAAGGGTGCAGACAGGCTTAAGATGATTCAAGACGAAGTTAAACCTCACCTCATGAGTGTTGACACGGCGGTAGACCTGCTTCAGGCTAAGCAGAGCATGGACGCCACCATAATCCTTGGGAACGTAAGTACCACCGCGCTTCTACAGGATACCCCAGAGAAAGTATACGAACTGTCCATTGACTGTGTGAAAAAGGCTGGAGAAGACCGGTTTGTTTTGGGGGCAGGCTGCGATATACCTGTAGGCAGCCCCCCGGAGAATGTTAGCGCCATGATAAAGGCTGCTAGGGCTTAAGGAGGGGAAAACATGCCAAGTAAAAATGAAATTTTAGCTAAACTTTCCGAATGCGTGATTAAAGGAGACGTTGAAGGATGTAAAAAATGGGCTAAAACAGCCTTAGAAAACAATATAGAAGCAAACGAGGCTATCGCAAACGGATGTGCTGAAGGAATGAAAATCGTGGGCGACAAGTTCGAGAAGGGTGAATACTACGTGCCACATGTGCTTCTATCCGCCCAAGCCATGATGGCTGCCATAGAAATTCTTAAGCCCTACGTGAAAGTCGAAAAATCGGAGGTAACAGGAACCGTGGTGCTGGGTGTGGTTGAAGGGGACATCCACGAGATAGGTAAAAACCTGGTTAAAACCATGCTGGAGGCTGCAGGCTTCAAGGTGGTAGACCTCGGAAAAGACGTACCCCTAACCAAGATTGTTGAAACAGTTAAAGAGATGAGCCCTGACATCGTAGGGCTTTCCGCCCTTATGACCACCACCATGCCTAACATGCATAAATGCATAGAAATGCTTGAAAAAGAGGGTTTGAGAGATAAAATTAAAGTGATAATTGGAGGAGCGCCGACAAGTCGTGAATTCGCTAGGAAGATAGGTGCTGACGGCTGGGGAGAAGACGCAAGTGCAGCTGTGAACCTCGTAAAAAACCTGCTTAAGCCGAAATAGCAATCCTACAGCTCACAAAATTTTTTCTTCCCTCAAAAAATAAGGGGAAAGGTAGAAAGGTGTTTTTGGTTTTACTTCATGAACTCTGAAGGTGGAACGAACTCTTTTAGAGCGTATCTCTCAGGCCAGATGCAGTAGTTCTTCCCGTCTGGGAACCATTCATGGTATACTTCGCAGAGCCCGTCTACACCCGTTGGGTCATACCGTGCACAGTGCGGCCATTCTCCGCCGATGTACGGGTCTTTTTCTCCAGGTTTCTGAAAGCAGAACTTCCAGCAGGGTCTTCTGTCCTCTAGGTAGCCGGAAACAAGCACGCTGTTCTCCATTTCCTCTATGAAGGCGTCTAGGAGGCTTTCGTCAACAGGCTGGCCTGGCTTGGGGCGGGAGAAACCTCCAGCACGCTCAGCCGCACGGGCTGCAAAGTGCATCATGTAGTAGGCCTGCCATCCGGCGCAGTATATGTTCCTTGGACGGGAGTTGCCGTATTTGGCTCTGTACTTTTCTAGGGTTCTCTTGCTCCATTCGTCAAGTTTGCCATAGGAGGTGGGTGGGTAGTGCATGTGAACGAAGCCCCAGCCTCTTCCTCCGGTGTCCTCCCACCACTCGTCAAACTGTGCTGCTACGATGCAGCCTTCTATTGGGAGGGACACCTTGAGTTCTACGTACTGTGTTGCTATGGGCAGCACCCTTACGGATGCTATGAGGTGTATGAAGTCGGCGCCGGAAGCCTTACACCTAGCGAAGTGCGGGCTGAAGTCCATACATTCTATGTCGTAGACTACTTCGTCAACTACTTCCACGCCAGCGCTTGGGGCGATTGCCTCTTTGAACCAGTCGGCTACGTTATGTCCGAAGGAGGTGTCCTCGTAGAGGAGCACACACTTGGTGTAGCCCATCTTGTCCATGAAAACCTCTTTAAGGAAGAGTCCCATGGCGTGTGCGAAGTGGAAGTCGTTGGTGGTAGGTAGGAAGTAGGGCTTATAGCTGTCGTAGTCTTCTGCAACCTTTCCTATAGCTGTGGCGGAGGTTGTCCAGGTTTCTATGGTAGGTATCCTGTATTCTGGCACTCGTGCGACGAACACATTTGAAACGTCGTCAACGGCACCTGAAAGAATAATGTCCGCCTTCGCGGTTTCGGCTAGGAAGTCGTAGGCTTTAACGCCTTCCTCCACGTCCTGCTTGGTGTCTACGGTTACCATTTTCAGAGGTCTGCCCAGAACTCCTCCTGCCTCGTTGATTTCTTCGATGGCAAGTTCAAGTCCTCTTCTGCTGCCTGCTGGGAAGTCTAGGCCGTATCCTCCAAGCCAGCCTACTATCCAAGGTTCACCTTGAGGCTTGGTAACTCCTGGAACAGTTGTAGTCACGGTTTTGGCTACAGTCTCGGTCACCGTTGCGGTTGTGGTCACGGTTTTGGGGGCGCCAGCAGCGGCGGCGGTAGTCACGGTTGTGGTCACAGTTTTTGGAGGTGGAACTGCAGCGGCACCGCTAAAGTATCCTCCAACACCAGCAACGACACCGCAGACGACGGCTGTTGCTACGTACTTCAGAAAGTTCCGTCTTCCAGTTGCATTTTCACCCAAAGCTTTTTCACCCTTTTTGTTTTTTCCTTCTAGGAAAAACTATTTAAGACTTTCCACAAAAGATAACGTTTACGCCCCATTTTATTGCGATTATCAGATACCGTTAACTAGGGAGTAACTAAAATTAAGGGGTAAAATGGGGATTTTGCGGTGAAAGTGGATGCAAAAAATTAAAATACCGCTTAGATGCAAACTAATGGGTATAACTAAGGAAGCAAGGGACGGATATGATCGAAGAAATTCTGATAGTTGGGCTGGCAACCAGCGCTCTATACCTTGTAATTGCTCTAGGCTTAGTAATGGTATACAGCGTTGGAAGAGTTGAAGACTTATCTGTCGGCGCATACCTGATGGTTGCGGCGTATATCTATTGGTTTCTGGCGGAGGGGGGACCTTACCTAAGCCTTCCGAAGGGAGCCGCCATAATCATCACGATTCTGATAGGAAGCGCCATCTCTATTTCAGTATACAGAGGCTTTATCAGGCGTCTCCTAGACAACCCCACAGCAGTTTTCATTTCAACCCTGATCTTCTCCCTTATAGTTGAAAACGTGCTGGCTGGAATATTCGGGGAAGCGCCTAGAAGCGTTCACCCTCTAGTATACGGGTCCGTGACCATCGGTGGCATTACCATCACCCTGAATATCGTTATCATCCTGGCTATAGCTTGGGCGATCACGATAATCCTAATCACCTTTATAAGCAAGTCCTACATTGGAAGAGCCATCCGCGCGGTTTCCATTAATCCTAGGGGAGCAATGCTTGTGGGGATAGACCCTGAGAAAGTGCGCATCCTGACTTGGGGTTTATGCGGGGCGCTTTCTGCTGTGGCAGGCATATCACTTGCAACGCACACCAGCATATCTACTGGGATGTGGATACTTCCGCTTATCTTGGCGTTCATAATAGTGATGATAGGCGGATTAGGCAGCATAGGGGGTGCCATCTTATCCGCCCACATAATAGGCTTTGTCGGAGCGTTCACCATGGTGATGATAGACGAGCGGCTGAGAGGAGTGTTCGGACTGCTGCTTCTGCTGGTAATACTGATATTCCGCCGCAGAGGTTTGTTTGGGAGGGAATAAGCCTGTGAGAGAAACAGCTCTAAAGAAAATAGCTTTACGGTGGATAATTGCTTTCGCCGTGATGAGCCTGCTCCCGTTCTTCGTACCCCACGGATGGCTTAGAGTTCTAATCATAGCCAACTTTCTTGCGATCTTCGCCATGAGCTGGGATATTATGTCAGGATACACAGGCTACATAAGTTTCGGGCACAACTTCCTGCTGGGCATATCTGCTTACGCTTCAGTTCTTTTGATTCACCACTTCGATGTTCCACTATATTTAAGCATGCCGATAGGGGTGCTGATAGCGGCAGTGGGAGGAGTAGGCTTCGTCCTTCCCACCCTGAGGGTGAGAGGCCCCTACTTCACGCTTTTCACCCTAGGCCTTTTCATCCTGTTTGAAAGGATCATGATAACTTTAGGTCCTATAACAGGCGGAACCAGAGGGCTTTTCGGCTTCCCAACCGTATTGAAAGGAGCAGTTCCAAACTTCTATTTGACACTTGTCCTAGTATTCGCAGTAGCATTCGCGCTGTGGTATCTGGGGCAAACAGACTTTGGCAGAGTTTTAAACGCTATCAGGCTGGATGAGGATGTCGTGGAAAACAGCGGGCTTGACACCACCAGGTTTAAGCTTCTCTCCTTCCTCATGAGTTCGATAGCCGCGGGGATTGGAGCTGTCTTCTTCATCCACTATCTTGGAGCCCTCTGCCCCAGAAGCGTTTTCGCCGTCTTCCTGCTTTTGAACATAATAATTGCATCTGTGATAGGCGGTATGGGCACCATTATAGGGCCGTTTATGGGAGCCTACATCATAACAATAATATTGGAAGGTCTCAGGGCGGTGGCTCCCGGCCCGTGGAGAATTGCAACATACGCTGCAATAGGGCTGATAATCTTTATTTTGAGACCTAGAGGAATATTCTTTGAAATTCAAAGACTTTTCAGAAGGAGGAGGTAATAGGAAAGACATGGCAAAAGTTATTGAAACCCGTGGAATCAGCAAAAGGTTCGGAGGCATCACCGCAGTCAACAGCCTTGATTTCCACGTAGAGGAAAAGGAAATCGTCGGCCTCATAGGTCCTAACGGAGCTGGAAAGACTACGGTGTTCAACCTGATTATGGGAGTGCTCCGCCAAGACTCCGGAGACATCATCTTTAACGGAACGAACATTAACAATTATCCAACCCATAAAAGAGTGAAGATAGGAATCGCCAGAACCTACCAGATACCGAAGCCGCTTAAGGAATGGACCATTTTCGAGAACATCAGAATCTCAATGATACCGGACGGAATAAAAAGCATAAGGAGAATAGGCGGCCGGGAAGAGGACATCAGAAGGATAGCAAAGGAAACAGGGCTTACAGAATACCTTGAGAAGTATCCAGACGAGCTTCCTATAGGAGCCCTGCGAAGACTTGAACTGGCCAGAGCCCTAGCCAACGATCCGAAGCTTATCCTGATTGACGAAGCCTTCGCGGGGATGACGAAAGAGGAAATTGATGTCATAAGCGAGCTTCTGAAGAAGAAAAGAAAGGAGGGCATGAGCTTCATCATTATCGACCACAACTTGGAAGCCTTAGCCAACATAGTGGACAGGGTGATAGTTATCCATCTGGGCAGGAAACTGGCTGAAGGGAAACTGCAGGAAATCATTAAAAAAGAAGATGTTAAAAAGGCGTATTTAGGAGAATAAGGGGGGAACAATTGGGGAATGGCCCTGCTTGAAATTAAAGATTTAGATGTCTTTTACGGTAAGGTTCAAGCCCTCCGGAAGGTTTCCCTCCTCCTCGAGGAAGGCGAATGCGTAGGGGTAGTTGGGCCTGTCACCTCAGGGAAAACAACGCTGCTTGATTCCATCGTGAACTTAACGGACTGGCGGGGCCGGATAGTCTTCGACGGCGTGGACCTAAGCAAAATGAGCACCATGGACATCGTCAAAAAGCTGAAAATCAGCTATGCTATGGAGAGAAACAAAATTTTCCCTTACATGACCGTTAGAGACAACCTCCTCGTGGGAGCCTACAGCAAGAGAGAGCAGGTTAATGAAAACCTTAAGAAAGTGTTCGAGCTGTTCCCCATTCTTAAGGAACGCCAGAACCAGATGGCTGGAACGCTGAGCGGAGGCCAGCAGCAAATGTTAGCCCTGGGGAAAAGCCTTATGCTCAATCCCAGAATGCTCCTGCTGGACGAGCCGACCTTGGGCCTGGACATTTCCATGGTAAACAAGATCTCCGAGTCAATCCATGAGCTGAAGAAGATGGGAACCTCGCTTCTCATCGCAGAGCAAAACATGGTTTTCACCATGAGGAACGCGGGCAGACTCTACTTCCTGAAGGCTGGGGAAATCGTTGGCGAAACCACTGCCGAAGGAATAAAGGATTACGAGGAAGTTAGGAAGCTGTACTTCGGCTTTTAAAGGGAAGATCATTAACGCCCACCATTTCTTTAACATCCATAAAGCCTTCTATGGCTTTGATCTCCACGGGGATTCCCGCTTCACTTAGAGCAGTCAGCATGTTCGTCCCGCCGAACACCGCAATCCCCACATGGTTAATTCTTACAGGCACCCCTAGAACCGGCGTGTTAGGCTCTCCTATCCTGAGAACACCGTTTATACCAAACTTTTCAGCCCTTTTAAGCTCCTCCTTAGCCTTGGCCATAGCGTCATGGGGATCTCCCGGAAGTTAGCCAGAACATAACCATTCCCTGTTTCCACAGCCTTTAAAACGGAGCTTAAACCCTTGGCTGAAAATATTTCTAGGGGGTCAAGGGTTGAACCTGAATAGGAAATCAGGTCGGTGAACCTTAGGGGCTTTCTTTCTAAGATTTGAACCATTCCGCCGAACATGGGTGAGATGGGTATGCCTGCGTGGTGGAGGATGGCGTCCAACGTTATGCTGCAAAGGGTGACAATCATAACCTTTCCTTTGGGGACTATACGTCCTTCGACGACTTCCCCCTCCTCAAATATGCGAACGAGAGGGCTAACGGCGTATCCTGCTGAAACCACCTTCCTAATGATTTTAAGGGCGGTATTGTAATGTCTTTTGCTTATCACCGCGTTGTTAATTATGACGTTTCCTTTTCCCTGCCTCACATCGAAGTTTGCCTTGAAAATTAGAGATTCAATTTTCGTGATGATGAATCCTATGCGGTCCGTTACAAGGGCGTTCCTTAACTCCTCTAAACCCTTTTCCGTGATAACTCTCCCATCGTAGCCCATGTTTCTGGTGAGCCCCGCTCGTCAAGAAGCCTTAAATGGTATCTTACGGTTCTCTCGTCCAGCGGGTACCCCCTATCCCTAAGCTTCCTAGCGATAAACCTAGCTCCAACAGGCTCTGTTTGCTCGCTTAAAATCCTGAGAATTTCAATAAGTTTTCTGTTAACCTCGTTACGGTTATACATTGAGAACCCCTACGCCGAGAATTTTGCCATTTTCCATAAAAAGCAAAATTGAGACGGCTAATATATAAGAGCCTACGGAAAAAATAAGCCGTTTACTTTTCAGGCGAAGATGATTCGAAAACCTATACCAACCCGATTTAAACTGTCAAAAGCTGAAATTGCTTTGGAAAACATTTACCGACTTGAGGGTGGAGGCCCCTAAACCTCTAGAAGATAGCCGTTAGTTTACCTGTTATGCTTCAAACTGGAAGCCGAGGATGGCTAGGTCTACGATGTCGATTTTCCCGTCGTTGTTTAGGTCTGCGTCGGGGTTAAAGGCTTTATCCTCGGAGGTTAATCCGTAACAATCCTTTAGGATTTCCAGGTCTTTGAAGCCTACGCTTCCATCACAGTCTAGGTCGGCTTTAAGCTTCGGTTTTTCCATTTCGGCTTTTTGCCCCTTCCAGATTTCGATTTTACCGCTGTCGTATCCTAGAACCATGATGCTGGCGTCTTCAGACAGGAGAACAGTGTTTACGCAATCAGCCTGCCCCGTTGGAGAGCCGGTTTCATTTTGCATGTCTGGTTTTAGCTGCCAGAGGATAGTTCCCTCCCTGTTGAGGAGAACCGGGTTATGCCCCCCTATGAGCAGGTACTCGCCGTTTCTGGTCAGGTAGACTCCGTTATGTCCGAAGCAGCCATGAGTCCTCCTGAAGACCAGCCTTCCATCGCCGTCAAAATAGTATACGTAGCCTCCAACCGTTCCAATAGCCACAGAGCCGTCCTCAGCCATTTTCCCTGCAATGATAACGTGGTCAACGGTTCTGCTCCACAGGGTTTCCCCGGAAGGACTGTAAACAATGAGGGTTCTACCCTTTCCTCCGGTAGCGATTCTTTCAGCCTTCCCGTCGAACCCTATGAGGAAGGGGACCAGCCCCCCGTTGGAAGCCTGCCACAGCTTTTCGCCTTTAAAGCTGAAAAGGCTTAGAACACCGTTGGAGGAGCCAACCGCGATCATGCTTCCGTCGTCTGAGAAGTCTACGGTTCTCGCCCAGTCCCCTACGAAACCCTCCCAGACAAGCTTCAAACTTGGAACCTCGAAAAGGCCAAAATAGTCTACGCCATTACCGGTTGGGCCGAAGGCTAAATATTTCCCGTCCGGGGAAAACCTAACCCATCTGACCATTCCGGGAACCTGGCATTTCCCAGCAAGCTTTCCTTCCCTGTCTATCAGGTAGACGCTTCCATCGTAGCATCCAACAGCCACGTAGGAGCCGTCTGGAGAAACGTCAAGCCCCCAGCATAAGTCAGTGTTATCATAGTTCAAAACGGGGATAGGAAAACGCCAGAGAAACTTCCCATCCTTATTGAAGAAGTATACGGCCACCTCGCTGGGGGGATGCATTTCCGGGCCGGAGTGGGCTCCAGCTGAAGTGGCGAAATATTCGAAGTCCCTAGAGGCTTTCACCCACCATATGGAGAACTCTGTCTGCTCCTCCGCTATCTTCTCGTACTTGAAGCATTCACGCTGAGGCTCTAGCTTAACCTCTATGGGTACGCCTGTTTTCACCTCTGAGCTGTAGTAGGCTTTATAGCCCTCCCCGTAGACCTCCAGAAGGTAGCCCCTATAATAGTCGCTTACATTATACTGCTCATAGAGAGCTTCAAGGCTGTTGCTGGACGGCACGCGGAACGTTAAAGCCCTTGAAAAAACCTGTTTTTTCCTTCCACTCCTCAAACCCGCTTGGCAAACTTAAAATGACTTCGGCATCGGGCACCGGCTTCCCTGTCTCCCCGTCAACAACTTTGACTTCTACCTCCTCTTTTTCATCTTCCCTCCAATCTACGGACTCAAACTTAACGTCTACAGGAATCGTCTTTTCTCCATCCTCAAATTTAAGCTTGAAATCGTAGCTGAGTTCAGCTGGGGATATCCCAGGCTGGACCATAGGCTCGAAGGTGGCGGCGATTTCGATTTCTCCTCCGGAAGGAAGCATCACCCGGCCCGCGGGAAGAATAACCAGCCAGCCAGGATTCTCGACGGGGGAACTATCGAAGGAAACAATCCTCTCTCGGTCGTCTGGATTCTTAATTTTCACCGTAAAAATGAAGCTTCTCTCCAAGGGGAAAATAACCGTGTGAAAGCTTTCGGGAACATAAACCTCAAGGGAGGAGGCGGAAGCCGCACAGCAACTCGAAGAGATGATGAAAACAAAAGCCACAGCCAAAGCTGAAAGCCCTATTTTCCTCTTCCACATCACTACCCTATGACATTTTATAGTAACCACCTATTAAGGCTTAATCCTTACTAAAAACATTAGAAGATTTGCTGGTGCTCCGGGCGGGATTTGAACCCGCGACCCCCGGCTGTCTTCGTTTTTGCTGCTCGAAAGGCCGGGATACTTGACCTGGCTATACGACCGGAGCACCCAATCTGTCTGAAATCAATATAGGCCGTCCTAAAAGGCTTTCGCGCTCGGCCGAGCGCGC
>QMXU01000015.1 GCA_003662305.1 Candidatus Hecatellales archaeon | reverse complement strand
GTAGGTTCTCGCCGCTGCTGGCAGGACTGTCCCTGCTGAGCCTGCCGGTGAAAATCCTGGGAGAAATTTCGGAGGTTCCCGAAAAGGACTGGGAACGCTTCCTGGAAAAGCTTTTCAGGAAGATGGTTGAGGTTGCACCTAAAGGCCTGGTTAAAGAGAGGAAGCTTTCAGATGGAACCGTAATCCGGGAGGTAGGCCCCATCGTTTGGGGTGTAAGCTTCAAGCTTGGCTCTGAAGGCAAACCCGTAATCAAAAGCTTTGGAAACGTTAAACCTTCCATGCTGAGGGCTTTCACCGAACCCTTCACCGTTGGAGAGCATAGAGAGCCCCTATACGACCTGTCGGAGGAGGATGGAAGCCTGAAGATTACCGTGGAGATTCCAGGAGCTTCAAAGGAGCGAATCCAAGTTACTGCCACCGAGAAAACCTTGACGGTGAACGCTCAGGGTAAGGGGCGCACCTACTTCCGGGAAATCGAGCTTCCAGCAGAGGTTGAACCTAAAAACGCTAGGTCAACCTACGCCGACGGAATTCTGGAGGTAACACTTCCAAAGAAGGAGGCTTCACCCAAGCTTAAGGGTGAACCCATAAAAATAGAGTAACCGCCTGAAGAGGGATATGCTGCCCCAGAATTTTCAAAGCCTGCAGCTGCTCAGAGGCCTCCTATCCCATGGTAAACCGGTACCTTGGAGGCTCGTTCACGACTGGGAATGCCATGCTTGCGGTGACTGTTGCACCCGCTACGTGGTTGAGCTTAAACCTCAAGAATACGCCCAGATAGCCCACGCCTACGGCTTCTCCTCCGTAACCGTCAGCGCAGGAAAAATCTATCTTAAACGTAGGCCCGACGGCTCCTGTCTTTTTCTCCACAACCTTAACGGGCGAAACCTATGCGGCCTCCAGCACGTGAAGCCTGAAGCATGCAGACTTTGGCCTTTCAACCCTCACGAGGCTCCTGTCTTCGGCCATCCGGAGCTTTCCTACTACCGTTACGGACGTAAAAGCTTCTACGTCTATGTCATTCCAGCTTGTCCAGGCCTATCCTACGGTGAACCCTCTCAAAGGCTTAAAGAAAAGGTAATCCCCGAAATTTTGGACATGAAGTTTAAAGGGAGGGTAAGCCAGAAATATTCGACTTCAGCCGTCGCTCCTAAGCTTTCAACATCGTATCCGCCTTTAACGGTACTCAGAATTTAAATGTCGAAGAGCACTCTAACCTTGAAGCCTTCTTCCTCCTTTTCAATTTCCATCATGTGGTAGGTTACGGCTTTGATTTCAACTTTTGAGGGGTGCTTCTCCAGGTTTAAGGGTTCACCGTAGGCTAGGGCTTTAAGCTTCAAGGTTTCCCCCTCCCTTCTGATGGGGGAAATTTTAAACTCGGAGAAAAGCAGGCTTTCAACCTCGTATTTCACGAGGAGGGCTTCCAGCCAGCTGTACAGGAGTTCCTGCTCGTCGAAGCCTTCAGCTGAAATTTCAGCTTCAACTTTCGGCTCTACAAGCCCTATGTCTGTCATGGTGTCGAACATAGCCTTAGCAGCCTGCCTGAAGGCTTCCTCAAGGCTTTCCCCCCAAGCCTCCACGTACACGTCGCTTGAATGCTCGAGGAAGCGGTATCCCCCCTCCACGTTTAACCCCTCAAAAGGAATAAAGGGGCTCCAGTAAACATTAGCCTTACCCCTCAGACAGGTTTAAAAACAGTTATTTATTTGAGGGATGGCTAGGGCTTGCTGGAGGGTTAGGCCTTGAGTTTCGAGGTTGAAAGCGGAGGAGTGCGTTTCAGGGCTCTTAAGGCCGACCTTACAGGGCTTGAGGTTGACGCCTTGGTTAACCCGGCTAACAGCCTCCTGGTCATGGGTGGAGGAGTTGCCGGAGCCTTGAAGAGGGCTGGAGGCTTGGAAATAGAGAGGGAGGCGAGAAAGCATGCTCCCTGCCCCGTAGGAGAAGCCGTAGCCACGACAGCGGGTAAGCTTAAAGCCAAATATGTTATTCACGCTCCAACCATGGAACGCCCGGCTATGGCAACAAGCCCTGAAAAGGTTTACAGGGCAACGCTTGCAGCCTTGAAATGCGCCGACAAGGTGAAGGTTTCAAGCATAGCCCTCCCAGCCATGGGAGCCGGGGTTGGAGGAGTTCCACCGGAAAAGGCGGCTGAAGCCATGGTCAAGGCTGCCAGAGAGCATTTAAAGGCTAACGTTAACCTCCGGGAAGTAGTTTTCGTGGGCCTAAGCGGAGAGGTTGTTCAGGCCTTTGAAAAGGCTTTAAGACAGGTTCTGCTGGGGTGAGCCTAGGAACCTTTATTCTGCTCTAGGTTTATCCTATAAGCTGGATGAGGCTGAAAGGCTTTGAGCGGGGAAGACCTCGAACTGGAGAAGCTTAAACTCAAGAAGCTTAGGGAGCTTCAGGCGAGGATGGCTAGGGTTGAAGTTGAAAAGCAGAGGCAGCCTCCGCCGGACCCCTTAAAGGTGGTTGAGGAAAGGCTTGTGGGGAGGGGAAAAGAGGTTTTAGAAGCAGCCCTAGAACAGTATCCTGAAGCGGCTAGGGCCCTAGTCAAGGAGCTAGCCCGCCTAATACTTGAAGGCAGACTCGCAGGGGAAATATCCGGCGAAACTCTTCACCAGCTTTTCAGGGCTCTAGGCTTCCCTGTAAGGCTTGAAACTAGGATATTCTACGTGGAGAAGGGTGAAGTTAAAAGTTTAGCGGAAAAACTCAGGGAGAAAGTCTCCGGACAGTAGCCTAGGCTACTCTTTTCTTAAAGCCTCCACGGGGTTAAGCTTGGAAGCTCTCCACGCCGGGTAGAAGCCTGCCAAAAGGCTTATGGCTAAGGTGAAAAGCCAGACGAAAACTAAGCCTTCAACCTCGAAGAGAGGCTGGATTAAGGCTGCACTATGGCTGAACTGTACGGGCCTCATGAGGAGAAGGTGGGCGCCGAAATAGCCGGCTACCAGGCCGAGGCTTCCGCCTATGATGCCTACTATCAAGGCTTCTGAAAGAAACATTACGAGTACATGCCAGTTTTTGAAGCCTAAGGCCTTCAGCAGGCCTATCTCCCTTGTTCTCTCCATAACCGAGGTGAAAAGCGTTGTGATAATGCCTACGGCCGCCACCATAAGCGAAACCATGGCTATGCTTACAGTGAAGGTTGTGAAGCCTGCCATAGTCTTCTCAATAACCTGGACGATGGCCTTAGGGGAAATAACCATAACGTTGCCGCTGTAAAGCTTCAGAATCTCCTTCTCAACTTTACTGTTCAGGTCTGTTGAAGCTGTAATCACGATGATTCCGTCATAGTGGCTTCCACGCTTGAAAAGGCTGTTGGCAGCTTGAAGCGAAACCAGGGCTGAACGGTCAACGTTGGCGAAACCAGGCGCCCCCGTATACTTCAGAACACCCTTAACCACGAAGGACCGCTTAACAGCCTCCCTTTTAATCTGGCCTGAAGGCTCTATGGAGGTATGCTTGTATTCAGCTGTAACTACCTTGCCCACCCATGCGAAGGGTCTTGTCTCTCCCGGGGGCATGGCAATCTTCGACCCTAAAACCATGCCTGTCGAGTCGTAAGGTGAAATGAAGGAGCCCTCCTCCAGTTCGGCTGTAGGATATAGAAGGTTGATTTTAGACTGGTCAAAGCCTGCCACCATAACCCTGAGGGTTTTAACTCCTGAGTGTAGGATGGCTGCCCCCTGAATGAAGGGTACCGCATCGTCAACCCCGCTGACTTTCTTGAGGAGGGTTACGTCGTGGGCGTCAAGGGTTACCGACGAAGTTCCAGGCACCACTATAAGGGAGTTCGGGGAGAGGCTGCTGAAGCTTGAAAGCACAAAGTTTTCCATTCCAGCGTTCATACCGTTTAAAGCCGTCATCAAGGCTGCTCCTATGAGAACCATGAGTATGGTTAAAATAGACCTGGTTCTACGTTCTCTTAGAGCCTCGAAGGCGTAGCGGAAAATCTCAAGGGGGTTCAAGCCGTCATAGCTCCCAAACCATTTTTTGAGGAGGCTTCCGCTAAATCTTTTCTTCCATCAGCTTCCTGCGTTTCCTACGGCTTCTCCACGCTAGTCCTCCGGCTAAAACTGCAACCACCACCAGCACTATTGCAGCGTAAAGGTACGTGTCGGGTATTTGGGATTTCTCGATTTTGCCGGGCATGGGTGAGGAGGGTGTCACCTCCTTGGAGACCTTGACGGGGAAGGTTAAGAACTTCACATGCTCTTCATGGTATTCATCCTTATAGTACACTTTAACCTTTAACTGGTATTCTCCTTCAGCTGTGTCAGGCTTAACCATGGCCTTCAAGGAGACAGGTAGAGGGGCGTTCGGGTCTAAGTCTCCTACATATATTGACTCTTCAACCGGTTTGAAGGGGTCTTCCGGAACGACTGACAGGGTGGTGTAGGTAGCCGTCGTGGTTCCCCTGTTCAGAAGGGTGAAGGTTAGGGTGAGAGGAACCCCTGGACCCGCCGGCCCCGCACTCACATCGTAGGTTACAAGCTCAACCGTTCCGTGGAGGGGCACGCCTATGAAGCTTCTAGAGGTTCTGGAGGCTCCAAGCTCGTCAACGTAGCCTATGTCAACTGTGAAAGTGTATATGACGCCTTCCTCCGCTGCAGGTGAAGACTTAACCTTATACTCTACGGTCCGGCTTTCCCCAGGCTTGAGGCTTCCAAGGTTGAAGGTTGAAGGTGTCAGGGTTGAGAAGCCCTGGGGGGCTGAAAGCTGAACGGCAACCTGCTGAGCCTCAGAGTCCCCAGTGTTCCCAACGTTCAAGGTTAAAGTGAAATCTTCACCCTTGTAAACTGTTTCAGGGCTGAGCTTGTAGTCGCTTACGAGAACCTGGGAGGCTGGAAACCTGGATGAAACATAGATGCCCAGGCTCCTAGCTTCACTGTAGGTTTTACCCCACTCGTCTCTGTAGGTTAGGTTTAAGCCCAGCTGGTAGGTTCCAACTGCATCCTTGCCTGTTCTCACGAGAGCCTTAAAGGAGTGCTGGCTTCCCGCGTCAACCCTGTCGAAATGCCAGAGGTTGTCTCCTTCAACCAGCACCATCGGAGGCTTCCCGGTTACGCTTCCAACAGGAAGCTGGAGAAGCAGGTTCAAGTCTATAATGTCCCCGGTTCCAACGTTTTTAACGATGAAGTTAAGCTCCACGGTCTCCCCAGCGTTCACAGTATCCTTGTCGAGGGATACGTCTAGCACAGGCCTGCCGTAGAGGGGAACCTGCACCGTGAAGGTTTCAGGAGAAGCCTCCACGTAGGACACCGGGCTTGAAACCTCGTTCAAAATCAGGTATTCAATTTCGAGTTGAAGCTGGTAGGTTTTGATTTCAGCTTCTTGAGAGATGTCTAAGGGGAACTGGAAGGTTCCCGTCTGCCCCGGCTGGATGCTGGAGATGGCGGCTGAAACCTCGGTTTCTCCGGTGGTGCTTGTGAAGGGAGGGTCAAGCTTAAGTTCGCCTCTAACTCCGACTATGGTGTGGCTTCCAAGGTTCTGAATGGTTACGTAGAGGGGGGCTCCTTCGTCTCCTGGGCTGACCCTCAGCGGGCTTGTCGGGCTTCCCCAGCCTGTATCTACAACCCTGATTTTCACGGGTGAAACCGTTTTTTCACCTATCTTAAACCCTAAAACCTTTGTTTCGCTGCGGGTGAACTCTCCGGCGTTGTAGGTTATGGTTAGGGTTGCCTGGGCTGCAGTGCCCACGGCTGCCGTTGAAGCGTAAATTTCCGTTTCAAAGGAGACCTCTCCACCGGAAGCCACCGAGCTGAACTTCCAAACGTTGTCAGACTTGAGGAGGCTTAAGGTTTGGGGGAGTGTAAGCTTAACCTCCACGTCTTCAACATCTGTATCCCCCTGGTTGGAGAGGGTGAAGATTACCGTGTTAACTTCCGGCCTTATGGTTTCAGGTGAAACTGTTACGTTGAACCATTCTTTAAGGCTTGAAACCTTCAGGCTTAAGCTTTTGCTTTCGCTCCGCTGGCTGCCGTAGGCGTCCTGATAGCTTATGCTGAGACTAACGGTGCCAACGTTTCCTTCAAGGCTGCTTGGAACGTAGAGTTTCAGGTTTAGGGTTTCCGTGGTGGAGGGCGCTATACTGCTCAGCGTGTACAGGCCGTCGCCTTCAGCAAGCGTTAAAGGAGAAACAGGGGAAACAGTAATTCTGACGTCTGAGGCGGAGGCTTCACCGAAGTTCTCAAGCTTCAGCTTAACCTCCTTAACTCCCGGGGAAACCTCCCAGGGCTCGATGGAAGCTGAAAACCTAACTTCCCCGTAGAGGGGGACCGAAACTGAAAGGGAGACATCAACGCCAGAGGCGTATTTAGAAGTTAAAACGGTGAGCTCCAACGGCAACGTGTAATCTTTGAGGGCTGCCCCCTCAGCTATGTTGACCCTGAAGGACAGGGTTGCTGTCCCGCCTGGAAGAATGGCTGACGCCCCAGCATAAGCCTCCAGCGCCCCCGTAGAACTTGTAAAGGGCGTCCCGTGAAGCTTAAGCCTAGCCATCAAATAGTTTATCGTTGAGGTGTCAGTGTTCTGCACGATAACGTTTAAGGGCACGTTTTTGTCTCCCGGCTTAGGCTGCAGGTCCCCGTCTGAACCCCAGTAAACCCTGACAACGTTCAGGCTTACGCTTTGAGCTTGGGCTGCTGGAATCGCAGGTTGAAAACATGCTAAAGCTAAAAGGGTTAACAGCAGAACTGTTTTCCAGAGACTTAAACTCTTCAACCAGCTTTCACCTCTTCCTCTTTAACAACCACTCCATCCCTAAGATGAATTATCCGGTCAGTCATGGAGGCAAGCTCCAAGTTGTGGGTTACCACGACAACCGTTGCACCCTGCTCATGGCAGAGCTTCCTAAGCAGCTCGAAAATGCTTCGCCCCGTCTTAGAGTCCAGGTTTCCCGTGGGCTCGTCAGCCAGCACTAGGGCGGGATTGTTCATGAGGGCTCGTGCTATCGCCACCCTCTGCTGTTCTCCTCCGCTGAGTTCTGTAGGCTTCCTGTAGGCTTCCTTCCTCAGCCCCATGAGCTCTAGAAGCTCCAGCGCCCTCCTCCTCCGCTCTCCAGCTGGAACCCCCAGTATCATGGCTGGAAGCTCAAGGTTTCTGAGCACACTCGTCCTGTTTATCAGGTTGTAGGCTTGGAATACGAAGCCTATCTTCTGGCTTCTAAGCCTGGCAAGCTCTCCTCCGCTGAGCTTCGACGTGTCAAAGCCGTCTATGAGGATTTTTCCGCTTGTAGGCTGGTCGAGGGTTCCCAGGAGGTTTAAAAGCGTTGACTTCCCTGAGCCTGAAGGCCCGACGACGGCTAGAAACTCTCCCCTCCTGATTTTAATGTTCACGTTTCGGAGGGCGTATACCTTGTAGGCTCCTGACCTGTAAACCTTGGTGAGGTCAACGGTTTCAGCAGCATACTTGGCTTCCTCCACGGTTTTCAAAGGAGACATCACGGTGGGTAACCCGTCCCTTAGGATGCAGTGTTAAGATGTATTTTTCAGGGTTGGGAAATAAAGTTTTTGTAACTTTAGGAGTATTATTCCAGTTTGGGTTGGAAAACTTCCTGAAAAGGCTGGGTCTAACCGAGTATGAGGCTAAAGCCTACCTAGCCCTGCTAAAGCTTGGAAGCGCCGACGCTAAAACCCTGGCTGAAGCCTCCGGGGTTCCGAGAACACGGATATACGACGTAATCCACAGGCTTGAAAGGCATAGCTTGGTTCAGCGGAAATCTAGGGAAAGACCGGCCCCCTACACGCCCACGCCACCAGAGGTTTCCCTGGAAATGCGTATAAGGCAGGTTCTAGGCGAACTTGACAGCGGATTTAAAACCGTCCAGAAAATCTACTATTCCAGCAGGTCTGAGGAAACCTTCGACGCCTGGGTTATAAGAGGTGAAAGCCAAACCTACCCGGCAGCCGTCAAACTTGCCAGAGAAGTCTCAAACCTGCTAATTTTCCGCTGCGCCTCCCTGCCTCCTAAAGTCTTCCAGCAGATGGTTGAAGCCCTTAAAAGTGCGAAGCGTAGGGGGGCTAGAACTATCACCGCCTTAGACCGCTCCCTAAGGGAGTCCATAGGCCTGCAGAACTTCGAAGCCTTCCTCCGAGAGTTTAACCCCAGAATTGAAGTCTTCTTTCTCCCTCTGAACATGGTTTTCTCAGACTTCAAAGACCTGCTAGTTTTCTACGCTCCAACCTCAGGCCAAATAGAGACTCCTGAACCCGTAGGCCTATACGTTAAAACCGGGAAGCTTGAAGGCCTGCTTCGGGAGAGGTTTGAAAGAGCCTTCGGGCTGCTTCCCCCTAGGGGGAGAGCAGGGTTATCCGGGTTCATTTAAAAGTTAATCTTGCGAAACCAGTTTTTTTGCAGAGATAAGCCCTGTAAACACTGTTTTACAGCGGGAAACTGCTATTTAAGGTCTTAAAATAAATGTAAGTCTCCAGGGGCAGTTTTTATTTTCTACGGTGAACCTTTAACTTTCAGGTGTCCAAGGCTTGGAGCCCAGCCTCCTTTACAGCCAGCTTTCAGCAGGCAAATTCTCAGGGAAGGCAGAACTGGAAAGGCTTAAACGCGTTTTGGAAACAGCCAAGGAGCTAGCAAGCCTATACAGCGGCACCTATGCAAGCCTCCAAGGGCTTCCAAACGAGATAAGCCTGGTCGAAGAGCTCATCCAGAAGAACAGGTTTAAAGAGGTTGGTAAGAAGCTTATGAGGATGGGGCTTATCTTCCTAGCGGTTCCTGAACCTGTGGCCAGCAACCTCTGCGGAAGCCTTCTCCTCACCACCGGCTTCCTGTTCTCAAGGCTTAACAAGGAATCAGTAGACTGGGAAAGTCTCCACCTTGAACTTCATAAGAGCCTCCACGACCTGCACAAGCTTAAGAAGGAGATAGCCTCCATCCACCTTTAAGCGTTCTCACGTTTTTTAGCTTCAACCCATCGTTCGTAGGCTTCGTCAAGGCTTCCGCTCAGAAGCACGAAACGTTTAATGTATTCTATGTGAGCCTTAACAAGCTGCATTATACGTTCGTCGGTAGCAGTGCCTAAGGCTACCTCCCGCTTCAAAGCCTCCATCGGAGTTAAACGGTAGTTGGGGTCTACCTCGATAACTTTAACCTCAACCCTCCTCTCCACAAGCTTCTCTCTAAGGGATTCAGGGGGCGCTCCATAGACACAGGTGCTCCTAAAATACTTGGAGGCCTGACTTGCCAAGAGGTCTGCCTCGTCTTCAAGGTTCTCCAGGCTTACCCTCGCTTCCTCCTCCAGCAGCTTTCTCCAGGCTTCAGGCTTCACCTTCATCGTAGTTATGCTTCTAAGCGTTAGAAGAGCTATCTTCACGGCTATCTGCGCTGAAAGATGCTCGTAGGAGGAAGCCCCATAACAGTGAATGTCAAGTTCAGGGTTAAGCCGTTTAAGCTTTTGAAGCTTCCGTAGGACAGGTTCAGCCTGATACTCCCAACTGCTGGCCACGGCTTCCGGTATAAGCCTGTGCCTCCTGATTTCAGATATAACGTAGCTGTAAGGTAAGCCTTCCGCCAGCATTCTAACGTACTCTTCTATTTCCCTGGCGAAGTCGAGGAAGAGGGCGTCCTGCTTAAGGCTTGGAAGAAGTTCCGCTACCCTGCTGCTTCTGCTCCTCAGCTTTGGAGCTGAAACCAGCGTGATACGGCTGACCATCGCCTAGGTCAAAAGAGAAACAGGGCTGGAAGTTAATGAGCTTTTCGGCTTAAACAGCTAAATCTGGGAAAATTATATAAGGAACTGGCTTATGCCTTAAGCCTTAAGGCAGAAGGAGGCTTAAGCCTTGGCTGCCGTCAGATTCCACCATAAGTACCCCCTCGTTTTAGGGCATGGAAAAGTCTTAAGGAAAGGCAGAGGCTTCAGCCTGGGAGAACTGAAAGAGGCTGGAATAGGCCTAGACGAAGCCAGAAGGCTTAGAATCTACGTGGACAAGCGTAGAAGCACCGTCCACCAGGAAAACGTTGAAGTTCTCCAAGACCTGTCAGAGCTCATACGGCAGGGTAAGGCTTCTCCCTCCGTTAAATCCAGGCCGGCTGACAGGTTTAAGGTTGGAAGCCCTGCCAGAGGAAGAGCTTTCCGTGGGCTGACGTCAGCAGGCAAAAAGTCTCGGGGGCTCTTCAAGGTTAAAATGCGTAGACACCCGCAGCATAAGTGGGGTTAAAAGGGGGAATCCAGCCGGGGAAAGGCTGGCTTCCCGGAAAACCTTAAATATCGGTTGGTTTTTCCCTTTTCAGGAGTAATTAAACTAGGAAGTGGAGAACGTTTTGGAGGTTGATGCAGTATGGCGCAGGCTATCCCGGCTGTAACCGAGTCTGGCCAGCCTATCCTAATCCTTAAAGAAGGCACCTCTCAGACTCGGGGTCGAGAAGCCCAGAAAAATAACATAACCGCAGCAAAAATAGTTGCTGAAATGGTTCGAACATGCCTTGGACCTAAAGGCATGGATAAAATGCTTGTTTCAAGCTTCGGCGATGTAACCATAACCAACGACGGTGCCACCATCCTCAAGGAGATGGACGTTCAGCATCCAGCCGCGAAAATGCTGGTGGAAACAGCTAAAGCAACAGACCAAGAGGTCGGCGACGGAACTTCCAGCGTGGTCATCCTTGCAGGGGCTTTGCTGGAAAGAGCTGAACTTCTAATAGACAAGAATGTTCACCCTACCATCATAGTGGACGGCTACGCTAAGGCTGCTGAAAAAGCACTGGAACTCTGCGATGAAGTTGCCAAGGACATCCGCCCAACAGACAAAACCATCCTGAGGAAGATAGCCATGACCTCGATGGCAAGCAAAATCGTCTCGGAAAACAAGGAGTACCTGGCAGACATAGCAGTAGACGCCGTCCTCCAGATAGCCCAGAAAATAGACGGCGGCTACAAGGTTGATATAGGAGACATAAAAGTGGAGAAGAAGTCCGGGGCATCCATAACCGACACCAAGCTCATCAGGGGCGTAGCCATAGACAAGGAGGTTGTTCACGCTGGTATGCCTAAGCGGGTTGAAAAAGCTAAAATCGCCCTGCTAAACTGCCCCCTCGAAATCGAGAAAACAGAGTTCGACGCGAAAATCCACATTGAAAGCCCTGAGCAGATGAAGGCCTTCCTAGACGAGGAATCCAGAATCCTCAAGGAGATGGTTGATAAGATTAGGAAGGCTGGTGCCAACGTGGTCTTCTGCCAGAAGGGCATAGACGACATGGCCCAACACTTCCTAGCAAAACAGGGAATCCTCGCCGTTAGAAGAGTTAAAGAGTCAGACATGGACAAGCTTTCAAAGGCTACAGGAGGCAGAATAGTCAACAATGTGGACATGCTGGCAGCTGGAGACCTCGGCGAAGCTGAACTCGTCGAAGAGCGGAAGGTGGGAGAAGACAAATGGGTTTTCATCGAAGGCTGCAAGAACCCGCGTTCGCTAACCATCCTAGTGCGCGGTGGAACGGAGAGGGTTGTGGACGAGGCTGAACGCTCCCTTCACGATGCTATATCAGTAATCAGAGACGCCATCATTAAGCCTAAAATCGTGGCTGGTGGAGGAGCCCTAGAGGCTGAAGTGGCTTCGAAGCTTAGAAGCTGGGCTCAAACCCTAAGCGGCAGGGAGCAGCTGGCAGCCTTAGACTTCGCTGACGCCCTCGAGGTCATACCTATAACGCTGGCTGAAAACGCAGGCCTCGACCCCATAGACATTCAAGTGGAGCTTCGAGCCCGCCACGAGAAAGGAGAGAAGTGGGCTGGAATAAACGTCTTCGAAGGAAAGGTCAAGGACATGTACAGGGAGGACGTTTTAGAGCCTGTCTCCGTTAAAGAGCAGATAATCAAGTCTGCCTTTGAGGCTGCAGCCATGATACTCCGCATCGACGACGTAATCGCGGCTTCAAAGGTGAAAGCCGGCGAAACCCCGGGTAAGAAAGGTGAGGAGATAGGTGGAGGAGAAAGCGAATTCTCCTAAGCCTTAAAAAGGGAGGTGTAAAGTTTGGCTGCTACAGGAGCTGCTACAGGAAGCGTTCCCGTCTTGGTTCTGAAGGAAGGCACAGGCAGAACCAGGGGTAAAACAGCCCAGCGTAACAATATTATGGCCGCGAAAATCATCGGGGAAGTCTTAAGAAGCACCCTCGGCCCCCGCGGAATGGATAAAATGCTCGTCGACAGCCTCGGAGACGTGACGGTAACCAACGACGGTGCCACCATCCTCAAGGAGATAGACGTTCAGCATCCAGCCGCGAAAATGCTGGTGGAAGCCGCTAAAACCCAGGATAACGTGGTTGGCGACGGAACCACAAGCGTTGTGATACTTGCCAGCGAGCTGCTGAGGAAGGCTGAGGAGCTCTTAGACCAGAACATCCATCCAACCCTAGTAGTCTCAGGGTACAGGAAGGCTGCCCAGAAAGCCCTTGAAGAGCTCAACCAGATAGCCAAAGAGATAAAGCGTGAAGACCGTGAAGTCCTGAGGAAGGTGGCCTCCACAGCCGTTAGAAGCAAAGCCATAGCGTCGGCCCGGGAGAAAATCATCGACATGGCCATTAAAGCTGTGAAAACCATAGCCGAGCAGAGAGGAGACAAGTGGGTTGCCGACGTAGACCTAATCCAGAT
>QMXU01000014.1 GCA_003662305.1 Candidatus Hecatellales archaeon | reverse complement strand
GTTTAGAGGCTAGTTTGGAGGGTTGCCTTGAACTACGACTGGGCTGCCTCGCTCGGCATAATCCTGCTGTTCGCCGGTTTCGCAGTGGTCTTCGCCGCTGTCGTTATGGCTGCTCTCGGCGGAGGCAGGGTTAAAGGTGGAGGCGTAGTGCTTATAGGGCCTTTCCCAATAGTCTTCGGCTCCGACGCTAAGACGGCTAAGATACTCATGTATCTGGCCCTAGCTCTCATCCTTGTCTTCATAGTTTTAAGCTTTCTTTTGCCATTCGCTTTCTCATGGTGGCGAAGCTTTTGACCGTGTGTGAAGTCTGCGGTAGGAATGAAGCCCTATACGTATGCAGGGAATGCGGCAGAAAAATCTGCGGTGAATGTCTTGACGCTGACTTCTGGCTTTGCCCTGAATGCTTAGCGAAGGTTAAAATCGCTCAGCTCCCCCAGCAGCCTGTCTCAGCTCTGCCGTCTGGACTGCTGTTTTTAGGCTTCCTCATGATTCTGGCTGGTATGGCTCTGATAGCCCTCTCAGCCGTAGCGTCAGCCCCCCTCCAAGGAGGGAAAGGCTTCTTCTTTTTCTTTCCTTTTCCCTTCTTTTTCACCTTCGGCTTTGGAGCTGGAGAGTTCCCGGTTGGAGCCGTCTTCTTCCTGGCGGCTGCCCTCATATTCCTAGCCTTCATAGCCTATGTTTTCCTTAGGACTTTGAGGCTGCAGACTTAACGGCGAGGATTGCTGCTAGGGTTGAGAGGGCAGCCCCGTACAGGAAGGTTACCGTCGGGCTTGCAAGCTGCCAGAGGGCTCCTGCGAGAATGTTCGCCGGGAGGGCTGCCAGCCCGACGCTGGTGTGGAAGGCTCCGAGCACCGTTCCCTTAACTCCCGGCGGAGAAAGCTCGGAAACGTAGGCTCTAACGTTGCCCTCCACGAGGGCGTAAACAAGCCCGTAAGCCACGAAAAGCATAGCGTAAACGGGAAGGCTGCCAGGCATGGAGAAGCCTAAACATGTGACCGCGAAGAGCAGGTATCCTATAACAACCATCGTAAGCCTTCCAAACCTGTCAGCCAGAATCCCCGAAGGAAAGGCGAAAACAGCATACACAACGTTAAAGAAGGTGTAAAACAGGATGGGCGTAGCCACATACTCCACGCCGGAGCCAGCCAGGAAAACGCTTACCTTCAAAATGAAAAACATGCAGCTGAACTCGGCTAAAGCGAAGATTGTAGCTGCGAAAATGAAGAGTTTAAGCTTAACAGGCACACCTTTAAGGCTTATTTTCAAGCTTGAAATCTGAGGTTTACCCTTGGGTGGAGAGGTCTCCCTAACCCATAGCAGGGGGATTATGGCTGTGAAGGATATTAACGCTGCTGCCAGCAGGATGGTTCTAATGTTTAACCCCCAAACCCACACCAGAAGGAAGGCTGAAAGGGAGCCTAAAACTGCTCCAGCCGTGTCCATGGCCCTATGGAAGCCGAAGCCTTTCCCCATGAAGCCTGTCCTAATGGATTCGGCGATGAGGGCGTCTCTGGGAGCAGTTCTCACACCCTTACCAACCCTTTCAATAGGCCTTAAAACTACCAGGTGAAGCCAGTGGGTTGAAAGGGGAAAGAAAAGTTTAGCTGTAGCCGAGGAAACGTAGCCAAGGGTTACGAAGGGTTTCCTCCTGCCAACCATATCCGACCAGTAGCCTGAGAAAACCTTCAGAATGCTGGAGAGACTGTCTCCTATGCCTGCTATAAGCCCTACAGCTATCCCGGCTCCCCCAAGGCTGACTATGAAGAGAGGTAGAATAGGCATAATCATCTCGCTTCCGAAGTCCGTTAGAAGGCTTGTTAAGCCTAGAAGCACGACGTTTACTCCCGCACCGGAAAAGAGAGACCTTCCTCTAGCCAGCCTAAACTCCACCCTTAAAAGTTTAGAATAAGAAGAGTCCGACTTAAAGAATTTGGTGGGGGCTCCCCCCGGGGAACCGTTCATGGAATGCTGTTTGAAATTATGTTTCTCTCATGAACGATTCTAAGGCGTCTAGGGCTTTTGAGAGAGTTTCTATGGGAGGAAGGAAAATAGACCTGAAATGTCCCCTACCATACGTCGGGCAGAAGCCTGAACCGTGGACGAAAACCACGTGAACCCTGTTTAAAACCTCCAATACGAACCTTTTATCGTCAGGCCACCTTTCATCCTCGATTTTCGGAAATATGTAGAAGGCTCCCTGCGGTTTCTGAGCTGACAACCCTTCTATCTCGTTAATCCTTTTATGGAAGAAGTCTCTTCTCTCCTTGAGCTTACGTCTAACCTCCTCGATATGCTGCTGGGGGCCCTTAAGGGCTGCTATGGCCGCCCTCTGGCAGGGATGGTTCGCCGAGATTCTTATTCTAGCCTGCCCGAGGAAGGCGTCTTTAACCTCATCCAGCTCCCCCGCCGGGTTCACGAAAACCGCGTAGCCCAGCCTCCAACCCGTCATCAAGTAGACTTTCGAGAAGCCGTTAAATATGATCATGGGGAGGTCTCTGGCCAGCATGGTAGGCGAATAGAAAGGCTCCTCGTAGGTTAGCTCATCGTAGATTTCATCCGAGACAAGCAGAATGCCTCTTTCCCCGGCTAGGTTAACAATTTCCTCAAGGCTTTTCCTAGGATACAGCGCCCCAGTAGGATTATTTGGGTTCACAAGAATAATCATCTTGGTTCTCTCAGTAATCTTAGATGCAAGGTCCTCCACGTCAGGCTTCCACCCCTCCTCCTCAACCGTCCTATACGGTACTGGAACGGCTCCGAAAAACCTGGCGAACGACGTGTACGGCGGATAGCTTGGCCCCGGAACGAGAACTTCGTCTCCCACCTCAAGCATGGAGCCGAAGAGAAGCTGAATAGACTCGCTGATCCCGTGGGTTATGATTACGTCTGACGCGTTAACGTCTGCCCCCCTTCTTTTCTCCCTGTCAGCTACGGCTTCCCTAAGCTCTTTGTCCCCCTCCGAAGGAGCGTAACTGCTGTATCCTTCAGCCACAGCGTTGTAGAGGGCCTCCTTAACATGGCGGGGGACATCAAGGTCAAACTTGTTGGGGTCTCCTATGTTCAACTTTATCAGTTTGACACCTTCAGCCTCAAGCCTACCAGCCGGAACCATAATATCCCTTATCGCATATTCTATTCCAGCCACCCTCCTGGCAGCCTTAAACCTTCTCACGAACCGCAGCCCTCCAAAAGGTTCACTTCGCCATTAAACCCTTAAAGTTACTATTCCAATCCACCATTTATAGGCTGCTGCCTCCTCCAAAAGCCTTTATTAAGGGAACCATGCGGAACGTTTAAGAAACCTTGAAGCCCACAAGAACGGTTTCCCTTCCAACCCTAGCTTCCAAGGCCAACTTCAAACCCGTAAGCTTCAGCACGTCTCCAACCTCAGCAACCCCATCCATCAGGGTTAAAGCTATCGCAGCCTCCCGCTTTGAAACCCTCCCAAACTCTTTGAAAGCCTCTAAAGGGTTGGGGAGATTCTGGGCTACCGTAAAAAGAAAGCAGGTGTCGAAGACCATACTCCTGAAGGGCAGCCTTTCAACATCGCAACGTACAAGGTGAACATTCGGTTTTCCCTCAGCCCTCCTCCTGGCTATGTTAAGCATTCCGCCTGAAAGGTCTACGCCTACAAGGTTTTCAAAGCCTCTAAGCTGGCTGAAGAGGAGGCCTGTACCGCAGCCCGCGTCAAGGATTACACCTTTAAGCTTTCCGCCTTCCAGCTTCTTCAAGGCTTCAGCGTATTTCGCCTGTTGTTCTCGAGCGTGAAGGCTGTCATAGGAGTTGGCTGTGGTGTTATAGTAGTTTTCCACCTCCTTCTTGTCAGCCCTAGGATACGGGCAGAAGGTTTGAGCCATCCCCCTATCCCCCCAGGGAAGGCTTACCCTAAATAAACTCGCTAAGCTTCCTGCCTCTTCCAGCCTTTAAAACCTCGTAGCACCTTCTAGGCGAGACAGGCTTAAACTCGAGTTTCAAGGCTGCCAGCAGGGGCTGTGCTTCCCTCCTAATTTCTGGGGCTGCTATAACTCCTCTAACGGTCTTCCCTGTTTTTTCCCTAAGCGTTTTAACGTACCTTTCAAGCTGCAGAACTGCCTCTCTCCCAGCGGGGTTCCTCTTAATCTCTACGACGACAAGGTTTCCCCTGGAGTCTTCTCCGAGGATGTCGAGGAAGCCTGATTCCCCCAGCTCTTTTTCGGAAGCCAGAGGGTGGAAGCCTTTCTCCACAAGCTCAGGCATGGCTAGAAGCGCCTTCTGCATATCCATCTCGGTAACGTACATGGAGAATTCTCCTTCATCCCTGAGGTCTGCGGATAAAAGGTGGAAAACCTTATCGAAGAATATGTTTAAAGTCTCCTTGGGCTGAAGTCTCACCGCTCTAATCCTAAGTTTCCCCCCTTCAAATTCTACTTGGAAGACGCTTCCAGGGGGCTGCCAGTTCACAGGCTCGTAGCCGGTGGGACGGTGAACCATGACGGAGCCGTCGGATTTAACTATGAGAAGCCTTTCTCCCCAGTCAAGCTTGGAGGAGGCTCTTCCCTCGTAGTCCACCATGCAGTTTCCAACAACCAGCAGTATCTTCCTTCTTGAGAGGGCATGCTGAATGAAGACCTTGGCTTCCTCCAAACTGGGCTCGCAGAGGCTTTGAAGAGGCATCTCAAAGAGAAAAGGAGGACGCTGACAGTAAAAAGTTTACGTGAGCCCGGCTAAAAGCTTCTCCAAGCTTCTGCGGGCTTTCCTACCTGCTTCCTCGTAGAGGTTTCCCCCTTGAGCGTCCATGGCAACCAGGAGGGGGCCGAAGTCCTCCACTTCCAAAACCCATAGGGCTTCCGGTATGCCGAGGTCAAGCCATTCAACCTTGACAACCCGCTTAACCCTTTCGGCAGCAAGCACGGCGGCGCCTCCAGGGTAATGGCAGTAGACTGCTCCCCGCTTTTTCAAGGCTTCAGCAACCTCCCCGCTCATTCCACCCTTGCCAATAATCATCCTTACAGGGTAACACTCAAGCAGTCTCGGCGTATCCTTGTTCATCCTGAAGCTTGTGGTAGGACCTGCTGAAACAACTTCCCACCTCCCCTTACGCCTCCGAACCAGCGGGCCCACATGGTAGATTACAGCTCCCTCCAAGCGTACCGGAGGCTTCTCTCCAGCTTCAGCCAGCTTCAAAAGTCTTCTGTGAGCTAGATCGCGAGCTGAATATATGATTCCGCTGACGTATACGCTGTCTCCAACTCTGAGCTTTCGCACGTCTTCTTCTTTCAGCGGCGTCTTAAGCCTGTATTCAGCCATTTCCATCTACCCTCTGGGCTTAAAATATTTCTGCGGAGCCGTCGGGGTGGATTCTAAGGGTGGCTCTTCTGTCAGCCCAGCATTGGAAGTTTACGGCTAATGGGAGGCTTGCCGTGTGCCCGTGGGCGTATTCGATTTTCACTTCGAGAGCGGTGTTTCTGCCTCCAAGCCCCATAGGGCCCACCCCCGTACTGTTTACAAGCCTTAAAAGCTCTCTTTCAAGCTCTGCGATTCCACCTTCAGGATGCCTTTTACCTAGGGGTCTAATCAGGGCGAGCTTAGCCATCTTGAAGGTTAAGTCTACGGTTCCTCCAAGGCCTATGTTCACTATGGTTGGAGGGCAAGGCTGGCCTCCTGCCTTGACCACAGCCTCTACTACCGTCCTCTTTACCCCCTTGACACCTTCTCCAGGTGGAAGCATGTAGAGGTCGCTTGAGTTTTCGGAGCCAGCTCCCTTAAGCACCACGGTGACCTCCATATGGTCGATATCCTCCAGCATCCATAGGATGTTTGGGATGCGGTTTCCCGTATTATTTCCCGTGTTCAGCCTCGTCAGCGGGTGCACCACACTCGGCCTTAAGGGAACCAGCCTACTAGCCCTGACCACAGCCCGTCTAAGGGCTTTCTCAACAGCCATGTGGTCGATGCTCCTACTCCTCACGTAGAAGGAGATTAAACCCGTGTCTTGGCATAAGGGCTTCCCAGCGCTCTCCGCCGCTGTAATGTTTTCAAGAATGGCTTTAAGCTGAATTCTGCCTATCTTCGAGGTTTCACTCTTGTAGGCCTTCCAAAGGGCTTCTTTGACATCGCTTGGAAGCTCTATGGCTGCCTTCCGAATAAGCTGGACGACGGCCTCCTCAAGCCTTCTAACCTTCAACTCAACGCACTCCACAGCCATTCTTTACTGCTCAAAGCTTTTAAGCTGCTTCTTCCAGTAAGCCGTTTTTCAGGCAGTGTCAACTTAAAGCTTTTGTTTTGACTTGTTGTTGGGTGAACCATTTTTTTTGCTTATTTTTATTTTGGGCTGTGTTAACCGTTTTGGGAGGCGTTTGGAGGGTTAAGCTGCCGGTTGAGGGTTTTAGCCTTAGATGAGCTTGTAAACGAGGGCTTCCGAATCCGCATCCGGAGGGGGTTTGGAAGCTTGGAGGCCGCCTTGTGGGAACGGGTTTCGCGCCTGGTCGACGGCCTTCAGCAGGCCCCTGTCCAGCGTAATGCCTATGACGGTCCTGGTTTTGTGGGAAATCCTGCCCAAAGGTGTGGCACTATACTACCCTATACTACCTGAATTCACGTTTCCGGCAGCCGAAAGATATGACACTATCATACTCTATCCTACTCTATCATACCGAAATTCACGTTTTCGGATTGGAGGATGGCTTGGAGGCGGCTTAGCATGCCGTCCCTTCACGGCTTCAACCCCCTCGCAGCGGGCCACGGCCAGGGCCTCAACGCAGGCTTTAAACAACGGAGGCAGTTCCAATCCCAGCCCCAAACACGAAAACCACAACCACCCAAACAAAAACTGCCACACCACTATAAAATTAGCCTCTTAAGCTGACACCGCCGTTTTTCGGTATGGAAAATTTAAATACTTTCGCCTTTCTCTTTAACAGTTTTCACGCATGAAAGGTTTAACAATTAGCCTTGCGGTTTGCATTTTCACTTTCCTACTTTCTCAGATTCGTAGACTTACATTTGCTCCCTCATTTCTACTCTTCTACGGTTTAAGGCCGGGAAGCTTGCTGGGCACCTGATATTTGGACGTAGCCTTCTTGTTTTCATCTTATTCGAGGAGTATTACCTGGCAAGGTTAGAGGCAAAGGGAGCGTAGAATACGTTAAAAGCTTAGCCGGTTCCTTTATCTTCTGTCAGAAGGTTGAATATGCTGTGGGCTCGTCGCTGTTTCCCTACGAATTCAGGGAGCATCAGAAAGAATTTTTCAGGTTTGTTCAGCGGGAGGCCTTGAAGGGCAGAAACGTTGTGGTTGACGCTGCTACAGGCTTCGGCAAGACGCCTCTAATCCTCGCCGCACTCCTGCCAGAGGTTCTCCACCGGAGTTTAAGGATCATCTGGACTGTTCGAACGGGAACCGAAACGGACAGGCCCATAGAAGAGCTGAAGACCATATGCAAACGCCATGGGCTTGAAGGGCTTTTCGGCTTCTCCTACCGGGGCAAACGCGATATGTGCCTCTTACTGAGAGATCTCAAGCTTGAAGGCCAGGTAACTTATGAAGATGCCAGCCTCATCTGTGAAACCTACAAAAAGAAATGTCCTTACAGGCTGAATCTTGAAGAGCTGAGTGAAAGCAAGCTTAAACGCTTGACGGAAGAGCCACGCCTATACTCGGAAACCTTAAGCTTCTGCGTTCGGCATAAAATCTGCCCCTATAGGGTTCAACTGCTCCTGCTCGAACACGCTGACATAGTATCCTTCAGCTACAACTACGTGGTGGATCCCAGGATAAGCCGCTTCATGCGAAGCAGGATAGGCTTCAGAAACTCCATTCTCGTGGTGGACGAAGCTCATAACCTCCAGAATGCAGCTGGAGAGCTGAACTCGGATAGAATAACCACTAGAACCGTTGAGAGGGCGATGAAGGAGGCGGAGGTCTTCAACAGTCAGGATACCGTGAGCTTCTTAGATGCCATGCAGGGCTACTTCAGCAAACTCTACGGGAAAATAGAAGGTGAAGACGCCGTTTTCAACGTGAAGGAGTGTGCCAGCAAATGTGCTGGTGACCTTGAAGTGTTTAGGGAGTTTGCCGAAGATGCATGGCGCCTCGGGAAAAAGCTTAGGCGTAAACTCCTCAGAGAGGGAAAGGCACCCCGGTCAAGCCTCCACCATCTAGGCGAATTCTGGCTTAAGGCATTGGAAAACTTGAACGTTGAAGGCGTAACCTTCATAGCCTCAAGGGAGGAGGGAGGCGTTCTTGCCGTTGAAATGTTCGATATGAGGTCAAGCGAATTGCTTGGAGCACTCTGGAACGAGTTTGAAGCTTGCACGTTCTGCTCAGGAACCATCAAGCCTATAAACGCCTTCGCCGAGGTTGTAGGACTTAAAAACTATGCTGGCAAGACTTTCCCTCCACCCTACCCCCAGCAAAACATTAAATCGTTTATAACAAGGGGTCTTTCAACCAGAGGCGAGGAACTCAGTAGCAGTATGGCTCAGGCGTATGTGAAGGCTATAGATGCCTGCATAGGCTCTCTCAACGTAAACCTAGCGGTTTTCTCCTCAAGCTATAGAGTTCAAACCAAACTCTTAAGCCATGGCCTCAAGCAAATTGCTGAAAAATACAATCGCAAGCTCTCCGTTGAGGAGCGAAATATGTCCGGAGATGAGGGTCGAAGAATTCTTAAAGAGTTTAAGGGTTGCGCTGCCGGCGATAAGAGGGGGGTTCTATGCGGGGTTATGGGTGGACGCTTCGCCGAGGGAGCAGACTTTCCGGGCAGAGAGCTTGAAGCCATATTCTTGGTAGGTATACCGTTTGAAAGGCCAAGGGTGAAAACTCAACTATACATAGAATACTACCAGCATGTCTACGGGGAGGAGAAGGGTCGATATTACGCCTACGTGCTGCCAGCTCTCAAACGCGCATCACAGGCCCTAGGCAGAGCCCTGAGGTCAAAGGAGGACAGGGCGGTGTTCATTCTTGGCGATGAAAGATACAGTCGTTACCTACAACTTCTACCAAATTACGTGCAGAAAACTGTGAGAATAATTGGGGGAAGACCTAAAACACTTGCTAAAGCGCTTTTAAACGTGAACTGAACCTTTAAACCAATATGAACACCAGCAACTAAGTCTTAACCGGCTGAGAACCTAGGCATCGTCCGCCGTTGAGAATTCAATACTTGACTTGAAATTCTATTCTGACGATGGTTGTTTAGGTTTCCTTTCAAGTTTTAGGAGACCTTAAATAACTTGTTTCCTGATTTTTCATTGGAAAGCCTTATTCCGGTGATGATGTTGCCTGTGGACGAAAGCTCTGAGGAGGCTGAAGTGGAAGAGGAATATATTTCCCGGTATAAGAGCGTGGAAGACCTTCCAGGCGTAGGTCCGGCTACAGCTGAGAAGCTTAAGAAGCTAGGCTACACCACCGTGGAGTCCCTTGCAACAGCCAGCATGAAGGAGCTAACCCAGGTCTTAGGCGATAAGACCGCCCACTCCATAGTTACCGAAGCCAGGAAGCAGCTTATTTCCATCCCCTTCATGAGGGCTGACGAATACTTGAAGTTCAGGTCTACCATCGAAAGGATTACCACAGGATGCAGGAAGCTGGACAGCCTTCTAGGCGGCGGGGTGGAAACCCAGTCCATAACCGAGTTCTACGGTGAATTTGGAACGGGGAAATCCCAGATATGCCATCAGCTGTGCGTGAACGTTCAGCTTCCAAAGGAGCAGGGAGGCCTTGAAGGCGGAGCCCTCTACATCGATACTGAGCACACTTTCAGGCCTGAACGTATAGCTCAGATTGCTAAAAACTTAAACTTGGATCCTGAAAAGGCTTTAAGCAATGTTATTTACGCTGAAGCCTTAACTTCAGACCATCAAATGTACCTGCTTGACCATGCTGCCTCCAAGATGAGCGAGCATAACATCAGGCTGATAATAGTGGACTCGCTAATAGCCCACTTCAGAAGTGAGTTTGTGGGCAGGGAGATGCTGGCTGAAAGACAGCAGAAGCTTGAAAGGCACCTGCACAAGCTTATGAGGCTTGCCAGAGCCTATAATGCTGCTGCCGTCGTAACCAACCAGGTTATGGCTAGGCCCGACGCCTTCTTCGCTGAGGCAGTAGGCCCCACTGGAGGGCACATCCTAGCGCACATAAGCCATACTAGGGTTTTCCTAAGGAAGTCTCCAACTCCCCATATTAGAATCGCAAAGCTTGTAGTCAGCCCGTCGCTTCCTGAGGGAAGCGAATGTCTTTTTAAGATTTCGGAGAAGGGTATAGAGGATGTGGAGGCTGGTAAGGAGCGAAGGTAGTGGAGGCCTTGAACTATCCAAAGATTCTTGTGGAAAAATTCTACCGTCTGGCTTTCAACAGGAATTTCGCTGAGGCTGAAAGGCTTCTGGGGAGGATTAAGAATAGGCTTCCCAAGGGCGACTGGGGGAAAGGCTTCCTTGCAGCCCTTGAAGGAGTTCTGGCAGCCTGCAGAACCAGAGACGACAAATACGTTTTCGTAAACAAGCTTCCAAACGATAAAAAGCAGCTTTTGAAGGCTGCCAAAGACTTCAGGCTGAGGAAGGAAAGCCAGGTTAGCTCCGATTTTGATAAGGGCTTTTTCACGGCATGGGAATACCTAGCCAAAATCATGGCTGAAGGAAAGGTGAAGAGGCCCAGCTAGATAAGCCCTGCAGCCCAGCTCATCATGGTGTAGAAGAAAATCCAGAAGGCAAACCATGCTACGAAGAAGGCGAAGGCCCCTTGGACGGCTATGTCCCTAGGCTTCTTAAGGCTTTCACGCTTAACCTTGAAAACGTACTTGGCGAAAACGTAGGACAGCAGGTATGCTATGACCGCTATGGCGAAGGCCACGTAAGACGACCAGCCCTCGAAGAGGCCTGCAAAACAGATATACGCGCTTAAAGGGCTTATGGCCAAGGCAAGAATGTAACGTGACCACCAGAGCTTCTCGCTGGTTTTCAAGGTGTAATCGAACCTCCATTATAGGTTTAAAGCCTCAAATATTAAATTATCGCCTTAACCTTTGAAAAGGTTGGGAAGGTTGCCTGAAAGAATCCCGCAGCTTTCAAGCTTCGACGTTAAAATCCTAGTTAAAGAACTGGATGAAACCCTTAAAGGCTACTATCTCAGCAAGGTTTACCAGGCCTCCCGCAGCCTGCTCCTTCTCAAGTTTAACAAGCCCGGCAAGCCTGTCAGGCTTCTTCTAATAGAAGCCGGTAGAAGGATGAATCTAACCCGTTACACTGTTGAGAAGCCTCTCCGGCCGCCCCCCTTCTCTCAGGCCTTGAGAAAGCACTTGACGAACGCTAGGGTTACAGGCGTTTGGCAGCCTGACTTTGAACGCGTGGTGATGCTGGAGTTTTCCTCAGCCAAAGGCGAGTACAGGCTGGTGGCTGAACTCTTCGCCAGAGGAAACGTTCTGCTGCTCAACCGGGAAGGAAGAATCCTGCATGTCCTCTCAACCATGAAGATTGGAGGGCGAACTCTGGCGAGAGGTGAAACCTACGTTCAGCCCGCTTCAGGTGCAACCGCTCTGCCTGGAAGCCTTGAAGACTTCCTTAAGCAGCTTAAAGGCTTCAAGGGCCAGGTTGTCAAGGCTTTAACCAGGATTTACGGGGTTGGAGGGACCTACGCTGAGGAGTTTCTGCTCAGGGCAGGAATTGAAAAGTCTAAGGACTGCAGGGAAGTCTCAGCGGAGGAAGCGGATAGAATTTTCAGGGCAGCCTTAACCGTGTTCCAAGAGCTGGAGAACCCTAGGCCATGCCTTTACCTGGAAGCCGACGGCAGACCTGCGGCTGTTTCACCGTTCCCTTTGGAGAAGTTTAAAGGCTTAAGGCTTGAAAGGTTTGAAACTCTGAATGAGGCTGTGGACGAGTTCTATTCAAGGCTTACAGCTGAAAGGGTTAAGGCTGAGAAAGGTGAAAAGGTCAGGCTTCAGCTGGAAGAGCTTAAGCGTATAGCCTCAGAGCAGGAGGCCAGGCTTAAAAGCTTGAAGGCTGAAATTGAGAGGCTTCAAAGGATAGGTGAAACCATCTTCAGAAACGCCAGCCTACTCCACCAGGTTCAGGAAGCCTTCAAAGCCATGGCCGATAAAGGGCTGAGCTGGAAGCAGATGAAGGCTGAAGCCTCCAAGGCGAGGAGGGAGGGAACCCCGCCTCTAAGCCTGGTTTCAGACGTAAACCCTAAAAATAGAAAGGTTAAAGTCAGCCTTGAAGGCTTGGAGTTCGATTTCTCCATACTTAAATCAGTCTATCAGGAGGCTTCCTCCCGCTTCGATGAAGCTAAAAAACTTAAAAGCAAGGTTTCAAGCCTTGAGAAAGCCTTAAAGGAAACACGGGAAAGAATAGCCTCAGCTGAAACCTTCATAGCGGAGGTTGAAGCTGAACCTGTAAGGCTTGAAAAGGTTCGGGAGAAGGAGTGGTATGAGAAGTTCAGGTATTCCTACACTTCAGACGGGATTCTGCTGGTAGCCGGAAAAGACGCCTCCTCCAACGAAGCCCTAGTGAAACGCTATGCTAAGCCTTCAGACCTGGTTTTCCACTCGGATGTAGCGGGCTCGCCTTTCACCCTGCTCAGAGTTGAAGGTAAGATTCCCTCCGAGGCTTCCATAAGGCAGGCAGCCCAGTTTACAGCCTGCTACAGTAGGGCTTGGAAGGCGGGATGGTCAGCCATAGACGTATACTACGTCAAACC
>QMXU01000013.1 GCA_003662305.1 Candidatus Hecatellales archaeon | reverse complement strand
TGGTGCGGCCGGCGGGATTCGAACCCGCGATCTGGGGCTTGGAGGGCCCCCATCCTAATCCAGGCTAGACCACGGCCGCCCTCACCATGCTATTAATGGGTAGGATAGCGGGATTTTTAAGGGTTAAGCCTTCTGGGCAGGCAGGCGTTAAAACTCTCTGCCCACTAGGATTTTCGCCAGGGTTTGGAGGTCTTTTTTGGCTTGGGTTTCGGGTAAGGGTTGAAGCTTGGCTAAGGCTTCCTTCACGTAGGCTTCAGCTTTAGCCTTGGCGTATTCTATTCCTCCAAGTTTCACTATGAGGTTTAGGGCTTCGTTCAGGGTTTCCCTGCTTTCGGAGCGGGAAGCCTTCAGGATGGCTTCGCTCTGCTGCGGGTTTGCCTTTGAAAAGGCGTAGATTATCGGCATGGTCTTCTTTCCGTCGCGGAGGTCGCTTCCAACAGGCTTTCCAAGCTTGCTTTCATCGGCTGTTAGGCCTAGGACGTCGTCAACCATTTGGAAGCCTATGCCGGCAAGCCTTCCGTACTCGCCTAGGAGGCTTACCACTTCTAAGCTGGCTCCTCCTATCAGGGAGCCTACTTCAGCTGAAGCCTTGAAAAAGTAGGCTGTCTTCCTCTCCACCATAGCCAGGTATTCTTCTTCTGAAACGGTGGTTCGCTCCTCAAACTCCATGTCGAGCATTTGGCCTTCGCAGATTCTAACCGTGGCCTCGGCTAGGGTTTCAACCACCCTGACGATGGTCTGCTCTGGAACTCCCCTAAGCCTTAAGCCTTTCGAGGCTGCCTGGAAAACCTTTGCGAAGAGGAAGTCTCCGGCTATGATGGCTGTGGGTTCACCCCACCTAGCGTGGACGGAGGGAACTCCACGCCTAACTAGGTCCCTGTCGATAATGTCGTCGTGGATTAGGGTGAAGGTGTGGAGGATTTCAAGGGATGCCGCGGCGGGTATGACTTTGTCTCCTACGCCTCCCACAGCCTCGCAGGCTTTGAAGGCGAGGTAGGGCCTAAGCATTTTGCCTCCAGCCTTAAAAAGGTGTCTTGAAGCCTGGTATAGGGTTTCAGCAGGCTTAAACTCTGTTTTAAGCGTTTCGTCGATGTAGGCTTTAACCTTCCCAGCGGTTTGAGCTAGGTCACTTGGCCATTCTAGGCCTGAACTTGTACCCGTACTCAATTATTCCTTCAACTCCAGCCTCCCTAATCTTCCGGAAAACCAGTTCAACAGGCATTCCAACTTTAACTTCCTCTGGGAAAACGTCGACTATTTGGCTGAGAATCTTAACGCCTTCCCCCAGCTCCACAATCCCTATGATGTAGGGAACCTGAAACTCGTAGCCTCTTGGAGGGCTTTCCCTAATCACCGTGTACGATACAAGCTTACCCTTCTCGCTTAACTTGTACTCTTCAAGCTCCCTGCTCCCACACCGGTTGCAGACAAGCCTCCTCGGGAAGTGGATGGCCCCGCATCTGGGGCAGCGGGTTCCAATAAGCCTGTACCTGTACTTTGACTCTCTCCAGTATCGTGGGGCGCTCAGCGAGGTCAGCTTAAACCCTCCTCAAAACTGTTACCGCTGCAAGCGAGTATAGGCCTCCGAGGCTCTGGGCAACTCCGACCTTGGCGTTTGAAACCTGGTTTGCACCTGCTTCACCTTTAAGCTGCCAGCATATCTCCACTATCTGGTAGAGGCTTGTTGCTCCGCCAGGGTTTCCCCTAGCCTTCAGTCCTCCCATGGTATTGGTTGGAAGACTTCCTTCAACGTCAAGCTTCCCGGAGGCAGCCATCCCAGCGGCTTCACCCCTTCCAGCTAAGCCTAAATCCTCAAGCGATATAAGCCCTATCACGTCTGCGCAGTCGTGAACCTCAGCCAGGCTTATGTCTTTAACGGTTATGCCAGCACGGCGGTAGGCTTTCTCCGCTGCAAGCCTTGTAGCCTTGAAGGAAAGCATGTCTTCGGCTTCTGTTAGGATGAAGTCTCCTGAGGCTGAGGCTGCCCCTGCAACCTCGATGGGGGCATCCACGTATTTCCCAGCTTCTTCAAGGGGGCATACGAGAACTGCGGCGGCCCCGTCTCCCAGGCTTGAAACCTCTAGAAGCCTTAAAGGGTCTGCTATTATCGGCGACTTCATAACGTGCTCCACAGTTATCTTGTTCCTGTACTGGGCGTATGGGTTGTTGTAGGCGTGGAGGTGGCTGTTAACCGCCATGGCTGCAACCTCTTCATGTGAAACGTTGAAACGCTCCCTGTAAAGCCTGTGGAGGAAGGCTGCTAAACCTCTGATGTTAACTCCGGTGTAGGCTATGTATTCCTGTTCAACTCCCGCCATCAAAGCTTTGGAGGCGTCAGCAGAAGAGGCGTCGGAAGGCTTGTCAACTCCGACGGCTAGGGCGAGGTTAACTTCCCCTGAACTTACAGCCCTACAGGCTTCGTGGAGGGCTAGAGCCCCAGAGGCGTCTGAAGCCTCCACGCTTGAAACTTCAACCCCGTAAAGGCTTAGGCTGTCAGCTATTAGGGCTCCAAGGTTTCCCTGGCTTTGAACCAGCTGGGAGAGAGCGCTTCCGACATAGAGAGCCTCAACCTTGGAAACCCCCGCCTGGTCCAAGGCTTTCCAAGAAGCTTCAACAGCTAGGTCTCTGAGGGATTTATCCCAGAACTCTCCAACCCTGGTGCATCCCACGCCTATTATAGCCGTTTTACGCATGGCGTCTGCCTCACAGCTTGAAGGGAAGCCTGTTGAAAGCTTGAGATAACCAATGTTTAGAAGTTATCCCCGGAGGCTTCCATGGTTCAAAGGCTAAATCTTTATTTTCCCTCTAAACTTCGCGTAGACAGCGTAGTCGATATATTTCTTCCTGTTTAGCAACTGCGAAATTAAGGGTGCAGGATTTCCTCTTGTAGGAGTGTTTTTAACTAGGAGGCTGAAGGCGTCGCTTCCGGCACCTGAACCATAGGACACCACGAGAACACGGTCTCCGGGACTGGCTGACTCTAAGACTGCTGCTAAGCCGAGCAGGCAGTTCCCAGCGTAGGTATTGCCTATGTAGGGTGCGAGGTAGCCTGGTTTAAGCTGCTCCTCGTTGAAGCCGAGCATGAAGCCTGCTTTAAGCGGGAATTTAACGTTAGGCTGATGGAAGACGGCATACCTGTAGTCTTCAGGGCTTGTACCCAGCTCTTCCATAAGCGACTTGGCAGCGCAGATTATATGTTTGAAGTAGGAGGGCTCGCCTGTGAAGCGTTCAGCATGCTTAGGATAGCACTGCTCAGCCCTTCTCCAAAAGTCAGGTGTGTCAGTAACGTAGGAAGAGGAGCCCTCTATCAGGGCTATAGCGTTCTCCGAGGCTGGACCTATAATGTAGGCTGCTCCACCGCAGGAGGCAGCGTACTCCAAGTCGTCTGAGGGAGAACTCTGAGCGGTGTCAACTCCGACAGCCATCCCGTACTTAATCATGCCTGAAGACACAAGTCCGATGCACGCTTGGAGAGCTTCGGTTCCAGCCTTGCAGGCGAACTCCATATCGGCGGTGACGATGTCCGAGGAAGCTCCTATGGCTGCGGCTACGATGGTTCCGCAGGGTTTAACGGCGTAAGGCTTGGACTCGGAGCCTACGTATATGGCGCCTATTTCAGCGGGGTTAACGCCTGAGCTTGTAATAGCGTATTTAGCAGCCTCCGTGGCTATGGTTACAGCGTCCTCGTCCAGCGATGCCACTGCGATTTCTGAGGCTCTAGATTCAACGCCGTTTTTACCCCAGAGTCTTGCAACTTCTGAAACTTTAAGTCTGAAGGCGGGGATATACGCCCCGTAGCCAACTATTCCAACAGGGCTTTTAACCTTCAACCCTTACAGGATTCCTCCTACACCATTTCAACCTGAAACCGAATATCACACAACACCAGCCAGATACGCCTAAGTGTTGGTGCTGAAGGTGTTTAAAAAGGCTTCGGTTCCCCCTTTTCATATAACCTCGGTTTTCCTGGCTAATTTCAGGGCTGAAGCCCTGGTTAAGCCTCTTTCCCCAAGGATTGTGTATCTTTCAGGCCTGATTTTATGAGCTATCGTCAAAGCTTTAACCACATCTGCGTCTTCAACCCCAAGCTCTGAAGACGTCGTCGGCGCTCCAATCATTTTGAGCACTGCCTTAATTTTCCTCCACTGAAGCTTGTGGAGGTAGGCCATCATGATGGTTCCAACCCCGCAGCGTTCACCGTGGAGAGCCCTTCCAGGGGCAACACTCTCCAGGGCATGGCTGAAGAGGTGCTCGGAGCCGCTGCACGGCCTTGAGCTTCCAGCGATGCTCATGGCAACCCCGCAGCTTATGAGGGCTTCAACAACTGTTCTGACGCCTTCCTCTGAGCCCTCCCTGATGAGCTTGGCGTTTCCAGCCACAAGCCTGGCGCTCATGAGGGCTAGGTTAGCCGCGTAGTCGCCGTAGTATTCTCCGCGGAGCTGATGGGCAAGCCACCAGTCTCGAACCGCCGTAAACTTTGCTATGATGTCCCCGCAGCCGCTGGCCAGAAGCCTGTAGGGGGCTTTAAGGATTACCTCTACATCTGCTATGATGGCTAGGGGGCTTTGAGCTTTAACCGAGGACAGGTTTTCACCGTTGTGGAGGGAGGCTTGAGGGCTTGCTATTCCGTCATGGGAGGCGGCGGTGGGACAGCTTATAAAGGGGATTCCCACCCTAGCCGAAGCCAGCTTTGTCACATCTATGGCTTTCCCTCCTCCAACCCCGACGGCTGCGGAGTGTCTGCCGTCTTTTAAAGCCTTCTCAGTTTTCTTAACAGCCTTCTCGGAGGCCTCCTTAACCTTTATGTGGGAGGCTTCCAGCTCGGTGTCTGCCAGCGCGTCTAATACTGTTTTGCCAGCAGCACGGTAGGTTTTAGGCCCGGTTACCACGAGGATTCTGCCTTTAATCCCAAGCTCAAGGCAGACTTTCCCCACGGATTCTAGAACTCCTATTCCGACTACAACCTTCCTCGGAAGCTCCATGGAGTGCATTTTAGGGGAAGCCATCCTAACGTTGCCTCCGCCTTCGAGCCGCCTGCCTCACAGCCTTCACTATTCCGCGGATTTTCTCCTCGGAGCCTCCAGCCTCCTCAACCACCGTTCCGGTAACTATTATGTCGGCTCCAGCCTTCACAAGGCTTCCAGCTGTTTCACCGTTCCTTATGCCTCCCCCCACGATTAGGGGCACCTCCAAAACTTTTTTAACAGCCTCCACAACCCTTGCCGGGATGGCACGCTCAGCTCCGGAGCCAGCCTCCAAGTATATGAGCCTCATTCCAAGGTACTGGCCTGCTAGGGCGTAAGCCGTGGCCAGGGAAGGCTTGTCGAAGGGGATAGGCCTGGCGAAGCCTATGTAGCCGGCAGCTCCCCCCTGCCCCATTATGATGTAGCCCAGCGGGATGGCTTCAAGCTTAAGCCTTCTAACTATTGGAGCCGCGATGGCTTGAGCTCCCACCAGAAAGTAGGGGTTAGACGAGTTAAGCAGGCTCATGAAGAGTATAGCATCTGCACGCCCGGACAAGCCTGTAACGTTACCTGGAAAAAGTATTAGGGGGATTTTCACCTGCCTCTTGATGGCGTCGGCTACGGCTTCCAGCTCCGTTTGGGAGGCTATGGTTGAGCCTCCAAGCAGGATAGCGGAGCTTCCAGCTTTCTCCGCTCTTGAAGCTGTTTCAGCCGCCTGGCTTGGAGGAGTCTTCTCAGGGTCTATAAGGGTGAAGTGGAGGCTTCCCTCAGCTTCAATCTTCCTGTGAAGGTAGGATTCAACCCTTCCAGGTTTCAACCTGAAATTTAACCTCCCAAAGCTTTCAGGAGGGCTTGGCCAAGCCTTTCAGCGAAGACCGGATGCTTGGAGAGCTTGGCGCCAACCCTTTCAAGGTTGAAGCCGTTGGCTAAGTCTATGATGTCCCTGCCGTCGAGAACCTCAGCCAGCATGTTCAGGTCTTCGTCGCCAAGGTTTTCTATGAGCTTGAGTGCTGTGAGGCTGCGGTAAATCCGGTTGCTCCAGGGCGTGTAGCGTTTAGGATACTCGGAGAAGTTTGCTTCTCCTTCAGCTGCCGCGGCTCCAGCCAGTTCTCCAGTGATTTTACCTGCCACGATGGAGCTGTGGATTCCCCCTCCTGTTAGGGGTATAACCTGTCCTGCAGCGTCTCCGCAGAGCATTACGCCCTCCCTGTAGATGCGGCTTATCTGCCCGCTTATAGGAACGGGTGCAGCTTTGACTTCTACAGGCTGAGCTTTCCTGAACATTTCAGGATGTCTCTCGATGAACTTGTCTAGGTAGGGTTTGGCTGGAGCCCCCCTCACGCCTACTCCAACGTTGGCTTCCTCCCTGCTTTTAGGGAAAACCCAGACGTAGCCTTTCGGCGCCACTTCTCCTCCGACGTAGGCTGCTGGAACATCTGCCTCCTCTATGCGGCATCCCACTATTTTATATTGAATGCAGGGGATAACCTCGTAGCCTTTCCTTTCAAAGAAGGTCTGAGCCACAAGCGAGGTAACCCCGTCGCATCCAAGCAATATTTTAGCTTCAACCGTAACTTTTCCACCAAGCCTGTTCACAGCCAGCTTGAAGCCTCCGTCAGCCTTACGTTCAACTCCTGAAACCTCGGACCGCATCCAGATTTCAGCTCCAGCCTTCACCGCCCTAGACGCCATCTCCCTGAGGAAAACAGGCTTCTCCAAGATGTATCCTTCACCGAAACCCAGCTCTTCAGACCATATCTCAACCTTCTTAGACTCGTCTGGAGCGTAAACCGTGAACCCTTTAATTCTGTTGGCTACGAACTTTGGTGAAGGCGGGATTTCAGCGTCTTGAAGCGTTGACCCGGACACGGCTTCCCCACAGGGTTTGGCTCCCAGCGAAAGGTCTTTCTCGCACAGTAGAACCTTGACGTTTTTTTCAGCAGCCTTCCTAGCTGCCATGAGGCCTGCAGGACCTGCCCCGATAATTACCACGTCAAAGCTGAGGCTTGCCATGGGAAGAACCCCCAGAGACATCTCTTTTCTCTTCAATCTTCAAACCGCAATATTAAATTTCCTCTTTCCCACCTTGGGAAAGTACTTATACTGGACGATGGGAATATTTTAAGCGTTAGTAGATAAAAAAGGCTTTGCCAGGGGTTGTGCCGCTTCTGACGAAAGCTTTAACCCAGCATGAAAAAGCCAGGAAGATTGTGGCTGAAACCAAAAGCCTCTGCCCTGAATGCCTACGTCTTCTTCCAGCCCAAGTTTACGAGGCTGAAGGCAAAATATGGATTTGGAAGCGCTGCCCGGAACACGGCGAGTTCAACGACTTATACTGGGGTTCAGCTGAAATGTATTATAGAGCTAAAAAGTATGCACATGACGGGAAGGGTGTGGAAAACCCGCAGGTTGCCAAGCAGAAGCCGGTGTGCCCCTACGACTGCGGCCTATGCAACATTCACATGACGCATACGTTGCTGGCGAATCTTGTTTTAACCAACCGCTGCGACCTTAACTGCTGGTACTGCTTCTTCTTCGCTGAGAGGGCGGGATATGTTTACGAGCCGAGCCTCGACCAGATTAGGCATATGGTCAAGGTTCTTAGAAGCATGAAGCCTATCCCGGCTAAGGCTGTTCAGCTTACAGGCGGAGAGCCTGCCCTCCGAGACGACCTAGTGGAAATTATCAAAATCTGCAAGGAGGAAGGCTTAGACCATGTTCAGCTTAACACGGACGGGCTTAGACTGAGCTCAGACCCTGAACTGGCCTTCAAGGTTAGGAGGGCTGGAGTGAACACGGTGTATTTAAGCTATGACGGAACTACTCCTGAGACCAACCCTAAAAACCACTGGGAAATCCCGCGGATTATGGAGAACTGTAGGAAGGCAGGGCTTGGCATAGTTCTGGTTCCAACCATCATAAACACGGTTAACGACGGTGAGGTTGGGCCCATCGTCAAGTTCGGCTTCGACAACCTTGACATTATTAGGGGAGTGAACTTTCAGCCTGTGTCGCTGGTAGGCCGGATGCCTAAGCATGAAAGGGAGAGATTTCGGATAACCATTCCAGACCTTATAATGCGTATCGAAGACTATTTCAACGGGGAAATAGGCAGAGAAGACTTCTACCCGGTGCCCTGCACCACGCCTATAAGCGAGTTTGTGGAAAGCCTTGCGGGGAAACCAAAGTTTGAGATGACCGTTCACTTCGCCTGTGGAATGGCAACCTACGTTTTCAAAGATGAAGGAGGCAAGCTTATTCCGCTTCCAAAGTTTGTAGACGTGCAGGGGCTTTTCGAATACCTAGCCGAGAAGGCTGAAGAGCTTAAACAAGGAAAGAACAGGTACAGGGTTCTGGCTGGAATGCTTTTCAAGCTGGGAAGCTTCATAGACCGGGAGAAACAGCCGAAAGGCTTGAACCTTCCTAAAATCCTCTTCAACATTTTCCTTAAACACGATTACAGGGCTTTGGGAGTGTTCCACCATAAAACGCTGTTCATAGGCATGATGCACTTCCAAGACCTTTACAACTGGGATATTGAACGGGTTAAACGCTGCGGAATCCACTACGCGGTTCCAGACGGACGTGTCATACCCTTCTGCACCTTCAACGTTATACCCCAATGGTATAGAGACAAAATCCACCGTGAATACGGCATACCCATCGAAGAGTGGGAGCGCAGAACAGGGAGAAAGCTGAAAGACGACTACTACAAGAGGCCTAAGATAGGCCATCCTGAAGCGAAGGCTCCACCTGAAAGCTGACGCCTGAAGAATTTAAAGGCAAGCTGAGAAGTAAATCAGTTCCTTACCTGCCTATATTTTTCCAAGGATTTTTTAAGGGCGTCTACGGCTAAGCGTGCACAGTGGAATTTGGGTTTAGGCAGGCTTCCCAGGGCGTTCACCACGTCTTCCTCGGTTATTTTTTCAGCTTCCTCCAAGGTTTTACCTTTAACCATCTCGGTTACGGCTGAGCCTGAGGCGAAGGCTCCAGCGCAGCCTATAGCCTGAAACTTTGCATCTTTGATTACGCCGTTTTCAACCTTCAAGAATATTTGCATGGAGTCTCCGCATAGGCCTGTGAAGGATTCAGGGGATACTTCTTCAATCACTCCTACGTTCACTTTTTTCAGGTAGTAGTCTATAGCCTTCTCGGAGTATCCAGCTATTTTCAGCATTCTCACCAGGCTTTCGTTCTCCGCCAAGTCTGCAGTCCTCCACCTGTTTAGTTAAGGCAAAAATTTTATCGCTTAAAAGGCTTCTTAACATCGCAGGATGGCTTCGGCTTCCCGTTTGGAAGCGAAATTTAAGTGGAGAAATCGTTGAAAGTATATGGTTGAAGGGTTTTACCGTTGAAGGCTGGGGTTTACCTGCGTCTTATGAGGCCTGTTAACTGCGTGATGATGGGGGTAGCCGTCCTCATAGGCGAGTTCATAGCCTTGAAGGGAAGCCTCAACCCGTATGCAAGCCTTCTAGGCTTCCTCACAGCCTTCACGCTGGCAGGAGGCTCCATGGCTGCCAACGACTACTTCGACCGGGAGGTGGACACTGTCAACGAGCCTGACAGGCCTATACCAAGCGGGCAGGTGACGCCGGGAAAGGCCTTAGCCTTCTCAGCCCTCCTAGGAGCGTTAGGCCTGGCCTTCGCCTTTTTAAGCTGGAGGTTTTTCCAAGGGCTCTTCGCCCCTCTGGTTGCCGGGATTTCTTTTGCCCTAGCGTTGGGCTATAATGGCTGGGGTAAACGTTTCGGTCTTCCAGGAAACCTTATGGTCAGCGCCTGCGTGGCGGTGCCCTTCCTTTACGGGGCTTTCATGGTCGGGGTTTTACCCAGCCTTCTGCTGGCCTTCTTCGCGGCGCTAGCCTTCCTTTCGAACACGGGGAGGGAAATCGTTAAGGGCATAGCCGACATGGCAGGAGACAGGCTTAGGAGGATAGAAACCTTAGCCTTAAAGTATGGGCCTAGACCTGCTGCCTGGGCAGCTGCGGCCTTCTATCTGTCAGCTGTGGTTTTAAGCGTTATACCGCCGGTTTTAGGACTGGTTTCAGCCTACTATGTTCCTCCTGTGGCTTTATCCTGCTTAGGCTTCGCCTATACAAGCCTTAAGATTCTGGGCAGGCCTGAGGTGAAAGAGGCGCGCAGGCTTAAACGTTTAAGCCTCCTATGGATGCTTCTCGGCCTTGCGGGTTTCATGGCTGGCGCGGTTGGGGAACCATTAATTTCTTAGGTTTGAAGATGGAATCTTTATAGGTAGCGTGCTGGAGGGTTAAGCGTTCATGCCTGACCTGAGAGACTTCATAGCCGAGTTTAAAGGAGAAACTTACAGGGTTAAGAAGCCGGTTTCACCCAGGTTTGAGGCTGCAGCCGTGATTAGAAGGCTTGAGAAGAGGTTCATCGTCTACTTGGAGAAGGTTAAAGGATTCAGCATGCCTGTAGTCGCTGGGGTGTGTGCAACACGCCGCAGGCTTTTTGAAGCCCTGAAAATCAGAGGGGGAACCTGGGAATTCTACAGCAGGCTTACGGAGGCTTTAACGAATCCTTCCAAGTGCAAGGTTGCAGGGGAAGGCCTGGTGAAGGAGGTTTCAGAGAAGCCTGACCTTTCAAGGCTTCCAGTCTTAACCTTTTACGGGAGGGATGGAGGGCCCTACCTGACGGCGAGCATTATAGCTGCTAGAAGCCTGAACGGTGAAGTTGAAAACGTCTCCATTCACAGGCTTATGGTGCTTGACAGGCGGAGGCTCGCTGTCAGGCTTGTTCCAAGGCATCTTTACAGGCTTTGGAGGGAAGCCAGGGAGAAAGGTAAGCCTTTAGACGTTGCCATATCCGTTGGAGTTCACCCAGCCGTCCTGCTGGCTGCCTCCTCTCCCGCCCCTTTCGGAACAAGCGAGTACGACGTGGCTAACAGGCTTATGGGTGGAAAGCTGAAGCTGGTGGAATGTGAAGCCGTTGAAGCCTACGCTCCGGCTGAAGCTGAAATAGTCTTGGAAGGCAGGATTCTCCCTGATGTGGAGGTGGATGAAGGACCCTTCACCGATGCTACGGGAACCTACGACCTGGTTAGAAGGCAGCCTGTAATAGAGGTTTTAAGGGTTACCCACAGAAGGAATCCGGTTTACCAGACTATTCTTCCGGCAGGGCTTGAACACCGGCTTCTCATGGGGATAGGCTATGAAGCGAAGATTTGGAGTTCCGTTCGGGGGGTTGTGCCTGAGGTTGGAGGTGTAAACCTTACTTTTGGAGGGTGCGGCTGGCTTCATGCCGTGGTGTCCATAGGGAAGCAGAGGGAGGGAGACGGTAAAAACGCTGTCATGGCAGCCTTCGCAGGCCATCCAAGCCTGAAACACGTGGTAGTCGTAGACCTCGACATAGACGTCTACAACCTTGAAGAGGTGGAGTGGGCCTTAGCGACAAGGTTTCAGGGGGACAGAGACCTCGTAGTCTTAAGGGAGGCTAGAGGCTCAAGCCTTGACCCTTCGGTAAGCCCTAGAACAGGCTTAACCACCAAGCTTGGGTTTGACGCTACAAGACCGCTGAACCTTCCTGAGGAAAGCTTCAGGAAGGCTGAGATACCGGAAGCCGAGAAGGCCTGTAGGAAGATTCTGGGCTGAGAGGGTGAAGGCTTGTATCTGACCGGGGAGGAGGAAGCTGTCCTCGACGGTGAGAGAGGCGAAGCCCCGGCTAAGCTTATGAAGCTCCTGGTCGCCCTAGGCGAAATCTACGGGGCGGACAGGATGCTTAAGGTTTCAAGCGTCCATGTTTCAGGCGTTTCCTACAAGAACATAGGCACGCCAGGGTTAGAACTTCTCGAGGACCTAGCATCTCAAGAAGGCAGAATCGAGCCGGAGGTTAAGGCGACTTTAAACCCGGCTGGAATGGACTTGGAGAAATGGAGGCTTATGGGGATACCTGAAAGCTTCGCTGGGAAGCAGCTTCAAGTGTACGAGGCCTTCAAGCGGATGGGCGTTAGCGAAGGGCTGACATGCACGCCCTATGAGGCGGATAATAAGCCTGGCCTATGTGAAAGCGTGGCTTGGGCTGAATCCTCAGCCGTAGCCTATGTCAACTCGGTTTTAGGCGCCAGAACCAACCGGGAAAGCGGGATAACCGCCCTCGCGTCAGCCATCACCGGCAGAACGCCGAACTACGGCTTCCACCTTGAAGAGAACAGGAAGCCCACGCTGCTGGTTGACGTTGAAGCCAGGCTGGAGGACGCCTTAGACTTCGGAGGCTTAGGCTACCTTGTAGGGTTGAACCATGGTAACGCCGTCCCATACTTCCGCGGGGTTAAAGCCGGAGGCCTAGAAGAGTTTAAGGCTTTAGGCTCAGCAATGGCTTCATCCGGGGCGGTAGCCCTATACCACGTGGAAAAAATAACTCCGGAAGCTGCAAAATATAAAAAAGAAGCTGAAAACGTTGAGAAGACTAAGGTTTCAGGTGAAATGCTTAGGAGGGTTTTCGAGAGGTTTCCCCTGAACCGTGAACGCTTTGACTGTGTTTTCCTCGGATGTCCCCACTGCAGCCTCGAAAAGCTTAAGAGGGTTGCGGAGATGGTTGAGGGGAAACGGGTTAAGGGGAGGTTTTGGCTTTGCACCTCCCGCAGAATCTACTCTGAGGCTTTAAAGCTTGGAATCGTGGAAGCCCTTAAGGGAGCCGGCGTCCTGATTTTAAGGGACACCTGCATGGTTGTCGCCCCCCTCAAAGATATAGGGTTTGAAACCGTTTTAGCCGACTCCTTTAAGGCGGCACACTACCTCTCCGGAAGCCTGGAGGCCTCGCTGGCCAGCACCAAACGCTGCGTTGAAATCGCGATTGAAGGGAGGGTTAAGCCGTGATAAAGCTTAAGGGCCGTGTAATCGTGGCTGGAAGGGTTGAAGGGGAAGCCCTGGTTTCAGCCCAGCCCCTATCTTTCTATGGAGGCGTCAACCCTGAGACAGGCGTCATCGTTGAGAAGGGCCACATGCTTCAGGGAGCTAAGGTTTCAGGTAAGATTCTTGTTTTCCCCTACGGGAAAGGCAGCACCGTAGGCTCCTACGTGCTTTACGCCATGGCCAAGTATGGCACGGCTCCCAAAGCCATTTTGAACAGGGAGGCTGAACCCATAGTGGTTGTAGGCTGCATTCTAGCCAAGATCCCGCTTGCAGACAAGTTCAACCTAGACCCCGTTGAAAACTTGAAAACAGGGGACATGGTTCGCCTGTGGGAGGATGGAAGGGTTGAAGGCTGGAAGCCTTGAACCTCCTCTGGTGCTGAAGCTTGGAGGCTCCGTGGTAACCTTTAAAGGCAAAATTGAAACGGCAAACATCCAAGCCATCCGCAGGCTTTCAAGGGAGATAGCTGAAGCCGGAT
>QMXU01000012.1 GCA_003662305.1 Candidatus Hecatellales archaeon | reverse complement strand
TTAAGGTTTCCTGATTTTCCGGCGGCTACAGTAGCCTTACCGGGAGGCCTCTGCCGTCTTTTTCGTAGGCTGCAATGTTGCTTTTGGAGCGGTAGGGGTAGGCCACTATCACCATTACCCGCCCGTAGAAGTGGTTGAAGTCTTCTGTTGAGGGCTGGAGGCTTCCTGACGGGTGAGAGTGAACTGTTCCGAGAATAGAGGGGTCTAAAGGCAGAAACCAGGGTGAAAAGGAGGCGAAGCCTTCTCCTTGAACAGCGAAAGGCGGGATAAGGAACTCTTCAACTCGGAGGCTTCCACCGGAAACTTTTCCTCTTAGTAGCAGAAGGACCTCTCGGGGGTGCATGTGTCTGGCATAGGCTAATAAGCCCTCGAATACGTCTGAGGGGAAGCCCACGCTTCTTATTTTTGCCATAGGTCCACCTTTCGTAAACACAATAAAAGTTGATTTGAAGGCTTAAAAAATTAGGGTTTAAAAAACTTTTGTAGTAAAGTTTATATAGGGGTAAGCTTAATAGACTTAAGCCTAGAATCTTCCTTACTCCCTTTACTTATGATTGCACCGCCCTCCCCTCAGGAAGGGGCTGGTGTAGGATCAAACGGGGGAGGGATAAAACTTGAATGTGAAACACAAGCGTGTAATACGTGAGCAGGGGGCTGAAAGAGGCATCCCCACCCGTTGCCCCGAGTGTGGAAGCTCAATTCTTGTTCAAAGCGAAACCGGAGAAATAGTATGCAGCCAGTGCGGTCTCGTAATAAGCGAGGAAGCCTTCGACCGGGGGCCTGAATGGAGAGCCTTCACCCCGGAGGAGAAGGCGGAAAAGAGCAGAGTTGGAAGCCCTATTTCCATTCTGCACGCCGATAAGGGGCTTCCAACCGTTATAGATAAAGTTGGAAAGGATGCTTTCGGCCGAAGGGTTGGAATGGAAACACGTATGCAGATGCTCAGGCTTAGAAGGTGGCAAACTCGAACTCAGTATCAGTCACCTGTGGAACGCAACTTGCTTCAAGCCTTAGCCGAGCTTGACCGGATTGCCGATAAAATCCATCTTCCGGAAGACTTACAGGAGGAAGCTGCTGAAGTTTACAGGAAAGCCTTGGAGAAGGGGCTTGTTAGAGGACGGTCTATTTCCGCTATTGTGGCTGCAGCTATTTACGCTGCCTGCCGTAGGTATGACAGGCCTAGGTCGCTTAAGGAGGTTGCAGCTGTAAGCAGGGTTAAAAAGAAGGATATAGCCCGCTGCTATAGGCTGCTGGTTCAAGAGTTAGGCTTAAAAATGCCTATTCCAGACCCGAAGAACTATGTTTCCAAGATTGCTGCTAGGGCGGGGATTCCTGAGAGAACGCAGATGGAGGCTATTAGGCTTCTGGATGAAACTGAGAGAAGAGGAGCAGTGGTGGGCAAGGACCCTATAGGAATTGCTGCTGCCGCCCTCTACATTGCCTGCGTGCTCACAGGAGAGAAGAAAACCCAGAAGGACATAGCTGAAGCCGCAGGGGTTACGGAGGTAACCGTTAGGAACAGGTATAAGGGGCTTAAGGACGCTCTTGGCTTAGATGTTTAAGGAAGCCTCTTTTTAAGCCTTATAACTCTTTCAGCCACCCTTGTAAGCCTTCCACGGTGAGTAGTGGCGATAAGCGTTTTACCCTTCATGAGCTTGCCTTTAAGCGAGGAAAGCAGGAGGTCTACGGTTAGGGCATCCAAGAAGTCTGTAGGCTCATCTAGAAGCACGATTTCAGGGTCCGTAACCATGGCTCTGGCCAGCGATACCATTCTGCACTCTCCAACGCTTAGGGTTGAAACTTTCCTGTCAGCGTAGTTTGAAACCCAGAAGGCTTTAAGGGCTTCCTCAACCCTCTGTTTTCTTTCAGCTCTTCCAAGCCCTGAGAAAACCAGGGGGAGCTCAACGTTCTCGAAAACTGTCATGTGGGGTATCAGGTTGTTGGTTTGGAAGACCATGCCGAGGTTTCTACGTCTGAAGCCTGCAAGCTTGCTTTCTGGGAGGCTGCTGACTTCGACGCCCTTAACGTATATTCTGCCCTTTTGAGGCCTGTCGAAGCCTGCTATAAGGTTGAGCAGAGTTGTCTTGCCGCATCCTGTGGGGCCGAAGATGGCTAGGAACTCGCCTTTATAGACTTCCAGGTTTAAGTCTTCGAAGACGCTTGATGGTTTACCCTGTCCATCGTAGACTTTTTTCACGTGTTCCAGTTTAACTACTGGTTCACCCGGCATAGGACAGAATCTCCGCAACAGTTCTCTTAGACTCCCTCCAAACGGATAGGGCTCCGACCGAGGCCCCCAAGAGAACTGAGAACAGGACAACGGTTAGAGTTAGAACTCCAGCAGACTGGAAGACCTTGAAGCCTTGAAGGGGGAAGATGAAGCCTAAGCCTACAGTTACTCCAAGAGCGGAAGACAGTAAACCTAGGATGGTGAGCTCTAGGAGAACGGCAAGGGTGATTGTTCCCCTGTTAGCTCCCAGCGCCTTGAATAGGGCTACGTCATGAATGGACCATTTAACCAGATGAAGCATAACAGCTGAAAAGGCCACAGCCATAATTATGCTGACCGGGATGAACGTCAGAGACGTTTCGAAGCCTCTGAAACCGGTGAAAAAAGTGAAGCTGGCTGCAACCATTGAAAGAGTTAAAACACCAAGCTTAACCCTGAACCAGGCTATCCTAAAATATTTCAGTCCAAGCCATACAGAAGTCCCGAAACTCTTGAATGGGAAGCCCATCAAGCATACCTCTCAAACCATCGTGGGAAGGAGAAAAATTTGGGGGTTTAGAGTGAAACTTTGACTATTCTTCACCAGGCTGTGAAACTACTTTGACGACTAGGGGCTCGTCCTGTCCGCTTGTCAGCTCTTCAGGTTTTGGAGGCTCCTGGGCTGGTTCTGGCTTATTGTACTCGGGCTCCTTAGGCGGGGAGACTAAAAGGTTTAAGGTGTTTTCCACATCCTTTTTCTCTTGGATAGTCTTATCTATGACGGAGTTCAGGTATTCGCTGGCAAGCTTGTAGGTTTCATCGCTTATCTCTCCGGCTTTGTGCTGAACTTTCAGGTGGCCTAGGAACCTTTCCAGATGGTGAATGTGGTTTTCAAGCTCTCTGATTCGCCCGTTTAAGCCGTCGATTAGGGCTTTATGTTCCTCTTCAAGCTTTGTCAGAGAATTCTTATACTGGCTGCAGAGCTCATTGTAAACGTATTCTGGGATTTCATGGTTCTTTAAAAGCTCGTCTAAGGCTTGAAAACGTTTGAGGGTTAGGTCGTGTTCCTTCCTGAATTTTTCAGCTTCAGTCTTCCAGTTTGGAACCAGCACGAGTGTTTCATCTTCGATTATAACCTGGTTGCTGGAGAACTCTTCGAAGCTTCCACCCCTGTCGACTCCTACAGAGTTTAGGCAGCCGTTAGAGTCTAGTGTTATCCCTACCACGTATCCGATATACCGGTGGTAGATGTCCTTAGCAGGCTTCCCTATGAACTTTTGAAGCGCCTCATACTGGAGAGTCAAATCTTCCCTCTCCCCTCTCCTAAGATGAGGATTTAGAACAGATGGAAGCTTCTCTTCAGCTTCTCAAAGAATGACTCCTTGTGAGTGTCGCTGACGGTTACGGTTTGAGGCTCGGAGACGCTACCTGCAATGGACTGAGACACGTTGATGGCTGGGCTGATGTTGGGGGCAGAGGCCTCCTCCAGTTTCACGGCCTTCCTGAACTTGTTCCCGCAGGAGCGGCACTGGTAGATTGAGACTTTTATGGCTTTGCCTCGCTTGGACTTGGGTCTGACATCCCAGGACTTGATTAATTCCACATCTTCGCTTTTGCAACGTGGGCATTCAACCATAGCTTATCACCGACAGCCCTAGCGGGGAAAGAAGAATTAAAGTTTATGAGGGGTCTAAATGCCTAAAAAAGCCTTAACAGGGCTTTTCAACGGTCAAGCAGACACCTCCTTTTTACATGGGAAGATAAAAGTCTGAATGAAACGCTTCGGTAAGTTGTCGTTTATTATGATAAATAATTATTAAAAATCGCCTTTTAGCAGGTTCTACACGAGCTAACCTACCCTATTTGAGGAGAAAAACCGGAAGGCTACTCGATGTAAATAGCTGGCCTGTACGGTTCAGCCACCGCAGCCTTACCTTTGGGGTCGTAGACTCCTGCTTCTCCTTCCCTGAAAACCTGAACTTCAGCGTTCAACTCTGTTTGGAGGAAGGCTTTAACCTCGCTGAGGAAGGCTGCCTCGTCAACTCTTCCAGCCTTAAGCTTCCGCCCCTTCACATCCTCATCAAGTCTTGCAGCTTCCTCAACCATTTTCACAACCTGCTTTCCAAGTTTTCTGGCTTCCGGTTTAGCCATGGCTTCCTTCACCACGCTTCCGGCTTCAGCTTTACCTCGCCTTAAGGCTTCAAGGTAGGCTTCCCACTTCCATGAGGCTGCAGTGTAATAGCAGATTTTACTCGGCTTAATTCCTGTAACCCTTAGGATGTGCTTGGTGTCCTCTAGGAGAAGCCTCAGCATTCCCTCAAGCTCTTCAGCTTCTAGGTTTTGAGGGGCCTCATCCCGGCTTGGCCATGACGCCAGGGATACGAAGCTTTCACCGTCCATTTTCTCCCAGAGTTCTTCGCATAGGTGGGGGATGAAGGGGGCGAGCAGTCTAACCCATATTTTTAAGGCCTTCCTTACAGTTGGCTGATGAGGCTTTGTCCTCCTCATGTACCAGCGGAAGTCCTTCCAAACTTCGTAGAGGGCGTTCTCTAGGGCGGTCCGGGTTTTGAGGTTTTCAACGGCTTCAGCCACCCTTTCAGCTCTTCCCCCCAGCACGCTTAAAAGCCAGGCTTCGATTTTTCCGGCTTCAGGCTTTCCTTCCATGTTCCAGGCTTCAACCATGAACTTTTGGAGGGAGGCTAGGTTTGTTTTAACTTCTTTTAGGCTTTCAGCCCTCCAGTCCGGGTCGTCCAAGCCTTCAGCGGCCAGCAGCACAACGGCTCTGGTTACGTCTGCTCCATGCTCCTCAACAGCCTTCCTTAACGGTATGAAGTTTCCTTTGGACTTGTGCATTTCCTCGCCTTCAACCCTCATAAACCCGTTTACGGCTATGGCTTGAGGCCAGTGCTCCCTGGGGAAGAGTGCCACATGGTGGAAGATGAAGAAGGTTAAATGGTTCTGGATGAGGTCTTTCCCAGAGTTTCTGAGGTCTACCGGATACCAGTAGAGGAACTCCTCCCTTAGGGCTTTGACAAGCTCAGCCTTCAACCCCAGCTCTTCCGCCAGGTCTTCAGGGCTTCCAGACCCGTAGAAAACGTAGTCGAAAAGTTTTGGAGTGAGCTTTTCAGCGGGGATTCCAGCCTCCTTGATAAGCCTGTTAATGGTGTAGAAGGCCATGTAAACGGTTGAGTCGCTTAGGGTTTCAACGATCCAGTCTGAAGCCCAGGGTAGCGGTGTTCCAAGCCCTGTCTTCCTGGCGCAAGCCCAGTCTCTAAGCCATTCTACGACAGCTTCAAACCAGTTGCGGGCTTCCTTCGGGTACACGTTCATCCGGGCTAGGGCTTCCCTAACCTTTTCCTTCCACTCCGGGTTTGAATAGTTCAGGAACCACTGGTCTTGAAGAACCTTAACCGTGCAGTCTGTCGTACACCGGCATACAACCTTCTCAGGCAAGTCGTACATGCGGTCGAAAAGCCTTCTGGCTGTGAAGCTTTCCACAACCCTTTGCTTGGCTTCGGCGACGGGCAGCCCGGCATAGGAGCTGCAGTTCTCCTTCATAACGCCTTTATGGAACTCCCTTTTGTAGATTAGCTTCGTAGCCTCCTCAGCCTTCGGGTCGTACTGGTCTTTAACTCCAAGCTTCTCCGAAGCCTCTATGGCGGGGTATTCGCCGAAGCCTTCCACCGAAATGATGGATATAGGCTTTACCGCTTCCACTTCTCTCCGTGAAATTCCATACTCCGCTAGGAGCTTCGGGTTTTCCTGCAGGTCTTTGAGGGCTATCCAGTCGTAGGGGGCATGGGCTGGAACGCTGTACACAACTCCTGAAGCACTTTCAGGGTTTACAAACCACCCTGGCAGGATGGGAATTTCCCTTCCTTCAACGGGCTCCCTACACTTTTTGCCGATGAGCTCTCGGCCTTGGAAAGCCCTTAAAATCTTAACGTTTCTAAGCTGCATTTTCAGTTTTACAGCTGCCTGCCTGCTTATAACCCATTTTTCACCGTCAACCTCAGCCTCCACGTATTCGGCGTCAGGGTTAAGCCACAGGTTTGTAGCTCCGAAAACGGTTTCAGGCCTGAAGGTGGCAGCGGGAAGGATGGCTTCGTTCAAAGCGAACTTTACGAGTACGTATTCTTCAGGGTATACGCCTGAGCCTTCCAGCCTGTCAGCGTCTCCCACAGGGCTTTCGCAGCGGGGACACCACACTACGGGATGGGTGCCCTTGACCACGTACCCTTTCTCTCTGAGCTTCAGGTACTGCCATTCGACGAAGCGGCTGAACCATGGGTGGAGGGAAGTCGTATAGAACTCCCGCCGCCAGTCTATGGAGAGCCCAAGCCTCTTCACGGCCTCCCGGTTGTAGTCGGTGTAGTATTTGGCCATGTAGGCTGGCTCCACGAACTTTTTCAGCTCCTCCTCTGGGACTCCGTCTATAACTCTTAGGGCTTCGATGAACTTGGTGTCCCCCTTCTTTATGCGTTCAGAGGCTCCTGCAACAGTTTCACCTGTCCAGTGCCATGCCCAGGGGAAGAGAACGTTGAAGCCTCTCATCCGCTTGTAGCGGGCTGCCACATCCACCCGGGCGCTGGTGTACCCGTGGCCCACGTGGAGAGGCCCGCTCATGTACGGGTATGGGAAGGTTGCGAAGAATTTAGGTTTTGAGGGGTCCGGGTTTGCCTCGAATATTCTGGCTTCAGCCCATCGTCGCTGCCATTTCTCTTCTATGCTTTTGAAGTCTGGGAAGCCCATTCCGCTCACCTTTTAAGCTGGCTTTTAACTTCCTCCTCAGCTTGGGCTAGGGCTTTCTCCGCCAGTTCAGGCTTGAGGCTTCCACCCTGCCCTAGCGTGAGCTTTCCACCGCCGCTTCCCCCAGCCTTTGAGGCTAGGGTTGAAGCAAGCCTTCCAGCGTGAACTCCAGCCTTCGCAGCCTCGTCGCCTGCTACCACCACAAGCCTTACATCGCCTTCCCTCACCCCAAGCATCACAGCCACCAGGTCGGGAGCCAGCTTAGAAACCTCGTAGGCCACTGCGATGAGGTCTTCAACTGCAGCCTCCTCAAGCCTGCAGGATGAAAGCCTAACCGCTTCAACCTTTCTGGCCTGGGCTATGAGGCTTTGGGCTGTCTGCCTTGCAAGCCTGCTTCTAAGCCTTAAAGCCTCCTTCCTGGCAGCTTTAACCTCCTCCAAGAGGGTTCTAACGCTTCTCTCTAGGTCTTCCAGCGGCGAACCTGTAATGGAGGATAGGCTTTTAAGCCTTAAAGCGTCCCTGCGGAACTCTCTGACGGCTGAGATTCCCGCAGTGAATATTATTCTTTCAACTCCGTCTTGGATGCGTTCGGTGCGAACTATTTTTATGGGGCCTACCTCGCCTGTACTGCAGCAGTGGGTTCCACCGCAGGCTTCCACATCCCAGTCTCCGATTTTAACTATGCGAAGCCTTCTTCCGGGAACCACTCCGCCCTGGTATATGGTGAAGCCGTATCTGGCTTCAGCTTCCTCCCTTGGAAGCCATGAAACCTCTACGGGGATGTTCTGCATGACCACCCTGTTCGCCAGTTCCTCAAGGCGTTCCACCTGCTCGTCGCTGAGCCTGGCGTAATGGGTTATGTCAAGCCTGGCCTTTTCCGCCTCTTTCAGGGCGCCATGCTGCCAAACGTGTTCGCCTAGAAGCCTTCTGGCGGCTCCGATGATTATGTGGGTTGCAGTATGATGGCTCATAAGGCTTCTACGCCTGTCCCAGTTAACCACTCCCTTAACCTTAACACCCACAGGCGGAAGGCAGTCCTTAACCACGTGGACAATCACGTTTCCAACTTTGTAGGCCCAGGAGACTTCAGCTTTCCCGCCGTCCCACTTCACAACGCCTACATCGGAAACTTGGCCTCCACCCTCAGCGTAGAAGGCTGTTCTGTCAAGCACCAAGAAGCCTTGGGAGATGTAGACTGCTTCGGCTTCAAACTCTCGGAGGTCTGGCTCCTCATAGTAGAGAAGCCTTGTAGGCTTAAGCTTGGAGACTGCTTCCTCAACCTCTGGGGGGATGGGAAGCTTCTCCTCTTCTCTGCCTGCCTCCTGGTGGAGTTCCGCAATCCTGCTGTAAAAGTCGTCTGGAACCTCGATTTTCAATCCAGCCTTTTCAGCTAGCTGGGCTACGTAGTCTGGTGTAAGCCCATGGGAGTCGTAGAGCTTTAGAAGTGCTTCGCTTGGAAGCTGGCTTAAGCCTTTAGCTTTAACTTCTGAGGTGAGACGTTTAACTATGGCTTCTCCTCTCTTCAAGGTTTCCCTGTACCGTTCCTCCTCGATTTTCGCCATTTCGAAGATGGCTTCAGCCTTCTCCATGTATTCAGGGTAGTCTTTTGAAACCTCTTTGAGCTGGAGGTCTAAGATTTCGCTTAGGGGAACTTCAAGGCCTAACCCGTCGAGGTTTCTGAGGATTTTCCTTATGAGGAGGCGGGCTAGGTAGCCAGCTTCAGCGTTTGAAGGGACAACGCCGTCCCCAAGCATGAAGACTAGGGTTCGGGAGAAGTCTGCCGTCGAGTAAACCATTTCCAAGGGTTTAAGGGAAGCCTCAAGCTTTTCAGTTGACATGCCGAATTTCTCTGCTACGCTGGCTCTAAGCTTTTTCAGTCCTTTCTCGCCTCTGGCACTCATGACGCCTGCCAGCCTCGATATTTCGGCTAGAAGCTCTCCGCTCGGAGGTTTAACCCCTGCCATCTGAAGCAGCTTCCCTATGGCAGGCTGGAATATGGCGTCGTATATGGTGGGGCTTCCACGGGTAAGCCATACGATGCGTTCAAGCCCGTAGCCTGTGTCGACAGTCATGTTTTCCAGGGGCTTAAGCTCCCCGTTCACGGTTTTATAGTGCATGAAGACTAGGGTTGCCACTTCTATCCCGTCGATTACAACTTCGAAGTCTTCTCCAGCGTTTCCTCCCCCAGACCACATGTCCTCAACGAAGCTTACCTTTTCCGGGTTCACGCCAAGCTCTTCGGTGAAGAATTTGAAGCAGTACTCCACGGTTTCATGGTTCCAGTATACGTGCTGTTTGGGGCTGTTGAAGGCGTGGTGAGCCATCATCTCGAAGCCGGTTAGGTGGCGCCCAGACTTTCCAACGAGGTCTATGTCTGTGAACCTCACGCAGGGCTGGGATATGGCCAGCGGGTTGGCTGGAGGAGGAATAATGCCTTCCGTAACCCAAGGCTGAAAGTCGTATATGGAGGCGCCTACAAGGTAAACGTCGTCCCTCCACCTCGCCACCACAGGATACTTGGCTATCCTCCTATGGCCGTGCCGTTCAAGGAAGGACAGAAACTTCTCTCTTGCCTCCTGGAGGCTTAAAGGCTTGGAGGCTGGAGGCTTACCTATGAAGCTGTAGGCTACACAGGGCTGGTCTCCACAGTACTCGGCTTCAGGGTTAAGAGACCAAAAGCTTCTCCCGCAAGCCTTACACTTTCTTCTGGCGAAGCCTTTCTCCCGGAAGAGTTCAACCTCATATATAGTTGGGAAGACCTTTACCCCCCAAACCTGTCTGAAACCTTCCTCCAAGGCTTAACCTAGCCGAGAACTTAAAAATTTGATGGAAGCCGCCACGTACACGTTCGCAGCTTTAACCGCTGATTCAAGTTCAACGTACTCGCCTGGCTGATGCATGTTCCCTCCTTCAGGCCCGTAGGCAACCGTCGGAATGCCGCATCTAACCGCCAAATAGTTTTCATCTCCGGCTGTAAGCCCTAGCGCAGGTTTAGGCTTGAAGCCTAAAATCTCGTGGCAGGCTTCCCTTAAAGCCTTAACTATCGGCTCTCCCGCCTTAAGCCGGTAGGGCTGCATGTAGGGGGTTGGCCTGGGATGGAAGCCGACTTTACCATGGAACCTTCCAGCCAGCTTTCCAACCTCGGAGAGGACACCGTCAAAGGTTTCGCCTGGAACCATAAGCCTGTCAACGGCAACCCTACATAGGCTTGGGCTGCCATCCGAATCCAGCCAGCTTTCAACAGCCATCGCTGAAACACAGGCCCCCTTTTTCAGGTGCATCCCTTCTAAAGCCACGATGAAGCCTGCAGCTTTAACCACCGGGTTTGCTTTCCCCCGCGGGAACTCAACCCTGAAAACCACTCTTCCACGCCTTCCGGTTTCAAGCCTTTTCAAGCCTGTGGGTTCAGCGGAGAGGGCGGCGTCCACACCCTTCAAAAGCCCTGAGCCTATCAGCCTTTCGCAGCCCCTCGAGTAGAGCTCCTCGTCGCTGGTTAAGGCAAGCATGAGGCTTCCCTTCAGCCCGCTGACTTCTCTAAGCTTCAGGAAGGCTAGGGTTAAGGCCGCAATCCCTGCCTTCATGTCGCAGGCTCCAAGCCCGTACAGTTTTCCCTCTGAAAGTTTAGGCTTGAAAGGCGAATCCCACCCTTCAGCAGGCTCAACCGTGTCTAGGTGCCCGTAGAAGAGCAGGGTTTTACCCTTCAGCCCGAAGGTTTGGCGTGCTAGAAGCGACGGTCCGCAGCCTGGAACATTTATTTCCCTTACGTCTACGCCTTTGGAGGCTAGGAGGTTTGATAGGAAAGCTGAAAGCTCATGTTCTCTTCCTGAAACGCTTGGAATGGATATTAGCTGTTTGAGAAGGACTTCAAGCTCTTTCAGGCTTATTTCGTTGGGGTTGAAGCCTCCTCAACCTCACGGGCTACTTGAAGTCTATGCTTTCCTCTCTGGCTCCCTGGCTGGTTATTATCAGCAAGTCCGCTCCATCCCCGCTTTGGACATCCCTGGAAATAGCGGCTTTAATGCTTCGGACAACCAGGTTTTTAGCTTCCTCTAGGCTCATTCCTTCCTTGTACTCGGATTCCAGGACGCCTGTGGCTATTTCGGCTCCTGAGCCTACGCAGGCAAACTTGTCCTCGATTATGGAGCCTAACGGGTCTAAAACGTAGATTCTAGGGCCTTCACTGTCAACTCCCCCGATAACGGTTTGGGTTAGAAGCGGGAAAAGCCTGTGCTGGAAGAGGAGGACAGCGATGAGCTTGGCCACAGCGTTGACGGAGGCAGGCCTGCGGCTTTCCAGCGAGTAGAGGGTCATCTGGGCGGCAGCCTCCTTGGCGAGAACCTGCATGTCAGCCATAAGGCCGGCGCAGGCTGCTCCTACGTTCTCGGTTATCTTGAAAACTTTCTTTCCTGCTTTGCTGAGGACGAGGTAGCCGTAGGCAACCCTCTTCTCAGAGGCCAGTATGACTCCGTCCTTGTATACCACGCCTATGGTGGTTGCACCTGGCAGAATCTGCGGTTGAACCAAACCCTTCACCCATGAAAACAGTTCACTATTTAACGGGAGAACCGACTTATATAAAAGTAGCCTCTCCAGGTGTCCTATGGAATGCCTAGGAAGCCCAGGTCAAGAGAGATTATAGAGCAAATCCTGTGGGACCGACGGTTTAAGGCTGAAGACTACCTCCTATCCTACGTTCACAGGGGAGCCGCTGGAGAAAGGAAAACCATTCCTTTAAGCAGAATTTTAAACGTGAAGCATTCGTGGATTTCCTTTCTGGACGAGGGAGGAGTGGAAAGCAGGATACCCCTCCACCGTGTAGTAGAAATTAGGAATGTGAAAACGGGCAGGGTAATCTGGACTAAGGCTTCCGCCTAGGCTTCACGGTGCCCTGAAGCCTTTCAGCCACATACCTCTTCAAGCATACGAGTTTAACCCTTAACTCTTCAAGCTCTCTGATTTCCTCGTCTATCCGGTTTAGAACCTGCCTGCAAACTTCTGAGGCTTCCTCAAGGCTTCTGCAAGCTTCAAGCTTCTCGATTTCACGGCGTAGATGTTTGAAGTGGCTTGGAACTTCAGGTTGGGCTGGGACCTCCCAGACTTCGAAGTCTGCTAGAAGCGGAGATAGGTCTACGGTGATGGAGAAGCCCCTGTTCAGCGTGTAGTATTTCCTTGGGGGGGCTGGAAGCTCTCCTCTCTCCTCATAGGAGGAGATAAGGCCGAACCTTTCAAGCACCAGAATATGTTTGAGGATGGCTTGCTGGCTTATTTCCAGCTCTCTCGAAAGCTGGATTAAGTATTTAGGCTCCTCGGAGAGCAGTTTAAGGATTCTTCTACGGGTGGGGTTTCCAAGCACGTACAGGAGGTCTCCTACCTCTTCTCCCATGGTCATGCCCCCATAAGAATTTGGAGGTTGAAGGTTATAAGGTTTCTCTCCAAAGGTTACTAACCAAAGGTTAAAAAGAAAGCATAAACCCCAGAAAACCGTAATGGCTAAAAGAGAAAGGGCGGGGGTAGCCAAGCCTGGTCAAAGAAGCTTGAGGTGCGTAGCCTCAAGTTTTGGAAGCGCAGGGCTTAGGTGACAAGCCTATTCTAAGAGACCCTGTCCCGAAGGGGTTCGCGGGTTCAAATCCCGCCCCCCGCACTAATTTACTAGTAAATTGTAACACTCGAACGTTTTATTTTTGTTGGTGATTACGACGAAGCCGAATAGGGGTAAGACGCGGACTATTAAGGATAGGGCGATTTATGTTTATTTGCCCTCTTTGGAGATGGTTGAGGATTAGCGTTGGCGGGCTGAAAAGGCTGGTGTTTCCATCTCGAGGTTTGTTGTTGAGGATTCTATTAGGCGCAAGGAAGGCTATCTAAGCCGTGCTGAGCTTGTTAAGAGGCTTAGGGAAGCCGAAGAGGAGTTGAAGAGGCTGAGGAGTGAAAACAGCCTTTTGAAGAAGCTTGCCGAAAACTTGGATAACGAGCTTAAGCTGTATAGGGGCTCAACCTTCATTGAAGAGACTTTTGAGGGGTCGAGAGCAAAAGAATGAAGAGTGTGGGAAAATCCGATTAACTTCATAGGGAACAAGACTTCCATACCTGTTTAAACACCCTTTAGATAGGTTTCATTTCATTGTTTTAGGGGTCTAGGAAGAAAGTGTGGCGGCCTCCTCTGAGCATTGGAGAAATTTGTTAAGCTGCATAAGCCTGAGGAAGATGAGATGCTTGATGTTTTTACATGTTAAAGGTGTGGCTATTGCAAAGTTGTTTGTCCCTGCTGCATGAACATAGGTTGGAAGGGTGCCTCACCGAGGGGGCCACCAATTCTACTTCCTCAAATATTCTTTGAGAAAAGGGTTAAAACCTGACAAAGAATGTTGGATCTATTTTTCACATGTACATGCGAAAAATGTAATATCACATGTTTAGCTAGGATTCGATTCTTCAAAGGCTATATTCAGTAATTCGCCCCATGCTCTTCTCAAAAGAGAATATGTGCCGCCCGCATCCTTCTGTTTAACTGTAGAAAATATACCTCAACATAAAAATTCCGCTGGAAATCCGCATGAGGATCGAATTAAGTGGCCGCCAGAAGAC
>QMXU01000011.1 GCA_003662305.1 Candidatus Hecatellales archaeon | reverse complement strand
GGCAGGGTAGACCTTCCCAGCAGCCTGCTCCCTCCGGGCTAAAAGAAAGATTACCCTGGCAGCGTCAGCAGGATTTCTCACCCATACCACCGGGAGCTTAAAGTCGTAGAGGAGGCTTAACATGGCGCCCAGCAGGGCTTGAGGCTGAACTCCCGTGGAAGCCTCCTCACCCTCAACCAGCAGGAGTCCTCTGGGATACGTGGAAGCAAGGCTTCGAGCCTGGCTGAAAAGCCTTCCATCCATAAGGCTTCGAGCGAAATCCTCCATCCGCTTACGTTCCACAGCCAGGTCTTGGGAGACCACGTAGTCGGCAACCTGGAGGCTTCTAAGCTCGATGCTAACCCCAAGCTTTAGAAGCTCCCTGACCACCTGGCTGCCCCCCTCCCGGTAGTCCACCAGCACCTTCAACCCCTCTCCACCGCCTGCCCTTCCAGCTTCAAGATAGGAATGGATGGTTTCCTGCTTGGAGGAGACATCCTCCCCCCGCTGAAGCTCGGTTATAGCCTTCCTCATAGCCTTCTCCCTGTGAACTCCAGCCCAGTAGTAGGCTTCATCACTGGTTCCCTCAGCCATGAAAATTACAACCTTCCCAGGCTGCCTCCTGCCAACCCTGCCCCGGCGCTGAACAAACCTAACCGCGCTGGGAACGTTATCGTAGAAGACCACCACGTCGGAAGCGGAAATGTCCAAGCCCTCCTCACCCACCTGGGTTGCCACCAGCACGTTGTATACGCCCTCCCTGAAGGCTTCCAAGGCTTCAACCTGCCTCCGCTGGCTTAACCCTTTATCCTCCCCCCTGCTGGCATGCCCCACAAGCCTTACCGCCTTAACTCCTTCAACTCCCTCAAGCTCCTCCTCGAGAAGCCTGGCGGTGCCCCTGTAATTGGTGAAAACGATGATTCTCCTTGCACCCTCAGCCAGAAGCCTCTTTAAAACGCTGGGAAGCCTTTCAAGCTTAGGATGTTTAACCCCCCGGCTTAACCCTTTAAGGGCAAGGTTTACAGCCTCAACGATTCTCCCGTCTGAGAAAAGCATTTTAAGGCTTGTAGGAGGCCTCCGGGAGGAAGCCTTATCTTTCAGCCTGGAGAAATGCTCGTGGAAGGCTTCTAAGCCCTGCCCTTCCAGTAGGGCTAGGGCCTGCCTAACCCTCTTAGCATTTAAAACTTCGCAGAGCAGCTTTAAGACTTCCACGCTTCTCCCTTCAGCCGTCAGCATCCTTCTAAGCTGGCTTTCAGCTTCGGTCAGGGCTTTGTAGCTTGCTCTGCCTCCTCCAGGCAGGAGTTTACGCTCTTCAAGAAGCTTAACTTTCTCGTCTAGGTATTCCCTGAGGAGAAGCCTGACCTGCTGGGGGACTCCTTCAAGTTTAACTTTAACCCATTCAACCTTCATCGCTTTAACGTAGGGTTTAACGTCTGGGCTTAGGTCTGTCCGCGCCTCCACGAACCTTATGGAAAGGTTGCGTTTAACCTCTTCAATCTGCTCCTTGGTCGAGCCTGGCGAGGCTGTTAGGGCTAGGATAAGCGGGCTGCTGGAACGTTTAACATACTGCTCAGCCAGGAAGACGTAGGGGTGGTTTCCAACAGCCCTATGCGCCTCGTCGAAAACCATTAAAACCATGTCTTCAAGCCTGAACCTTCCAGCTAGAACATCGTTTTCCATGGCTTGAGGCGTGGTGAAAACCATTCTGGCCTGAAGGTTTCCACGCTTCTCCGGCGGGGTTTCGCCTGTGAGGAGGGTGAAGTCTCCGGCTGGAAGCTTTAGGGCTTCCATGAAGTTTCTGTGGTGCTGGTGGGCTAGAGGCCTTGTAGGAGCCAGAACTACCACTTTTCCCTCCGGGTTTGCCCTAAGCCTTTCAGCGGCAGCCAGCATGGCTATAACGGTTTTACCCAGCCCCGTAGGCAGCACTACCAGCGTGTTCCCTTTAAGGCAGGTGGCAAGGATTTTCGCCTGGTAGAGGCGGAACTCTAAGGTTTCAGGCTTAACAAGCGGATGGGTGAAATACTGAGGCATGCTTCCAGCCTTACCATCCAAGGGGGCTTCTACAGGAAGTCCGTCAGCTGGGCGGGCTTCTTCTCCTCCCCGCCTCCAGCCGAGAAGACGGAGCCTATTTCGCTTTCCACGAGGATAACCCGCTGCTTGTAGTAGTCCTCTATCCCGTAGGCTTCAGCCAGCCACCTAGCGATTTTCAGGTATTTCTCTACGGAGCCGCGGTAAACCGTTAAGGCCAGTTCGCCTCCGCAGCGGGGGCACCTTCCAACCAAAGGTATACGCCTGAACCTTGCGTTGCAGCGTTTACAGCGGAAGGCTTGGGAGGCGAAAACCTTAAGGTTGCCTATGATGTCCCTCATGAGGTGGACGCCTAGAACCCGTTTGGCTACTTCCCTCACTTCGACACCTTCAATTTTACCCATAAGCTCCATCTGGCTTCTAAGCTTTTCAGCCATGGTTTTAAGCTTCTTATACGTGTTCTCTCTGACGCCCTTGTTGATGCTTGAAACCTCGTGGGTATACCCGTAGCCCTCATACTGGTCAGGTCTTCCCAGCCGGTGCATAACCATGCTTACCAGCGGCGCCACATGCTTAGGCGGAGGCTCCTCAAGGCTTCTAAGGTAAAACTCTAAGGGGTAGCGGGCTGAAAGGTCTAAACTCCAAACTTGGTCGTCCACCTCCAGCGGGTTCACCACCGGCTGAAGCAACATAGGCGAGTCCATTAACCCTCCAATCTGGGCGGGAAGATACTGGCGGGAGAAGTTTAAAAGCACGTCCAAGGCGAGCATCACAGAGTCCTCGTCGCCGTCGCAGTCTCTCCGCTTGGCTGAAATCCAGAGGGGATGAGAATAGCACACGTTATGCTTGGTGAAGCCTACGATGCGGCCTAGAACCCCGCATAGGGTGTGAGGTGAAAGCCCTACAATCAGGTGGCCTACCAGGTCCTCCCTCCGGGCAACCCTGTAAAACCTTGGAAGCCCGTAGAATCTTTCAAGCAGCTCGTCTAGGAAGCCTGCAACCTTAACCAGGAACTCTGCGCACTTCTCGGAGATTACGATGTCTTGGACTTTAAGCTCGCAGGTTTGCTCCGGGCTTTCCAGGGGCTTCCCGTCCATGTCGACGGTGTAGCCCAGCTCTCTAAGCTTCTCCACGGAAACCCCTATCTCGGAAGGCTTGAAATGGGTTAGAGGAGCGTTAGTAGAGTCAAACCTCACGGTTCCATCCTTGAAAACGGTTAAGCCGAACTTGGCTCTCAGAATCCCTTTCTCAACAGGCTCAGGAATCTTCGCCTCGTTCATTAAGCCTTTAACTCCCTTCACGGTTTCCGGAATGGAGAGTCCAAGCCTCCTAGAAGCCCTTTCAAGCAGGCTTCCAAGGTTTACAGGCTGCCTGGCGTAGGCTACAGCCTCAACCCCGCATCTAGGGCAGGTGGAAGCCTTGAGAGGACTTAAACACTTCGGGCACACCTCGACGGGAAGAGTTCTGCCCCCGCAGAGGGAGCACTGAGCCTCAAAGGTTTCAACCCCGCAGCCCGGACATTTCCGCTTTGCAATTTCAACTTCAACAAGCCTTCCAGCGGCTTCCACTAGGTTACGCTGGGGGCCTCCCGCAAGTCCCACTGGGAACAGCACGTGGACAGGAGGCTTCATACGCCTCTCCTTAGCCTTCTCAGGCCTCCCCATCCTCACGCCTACAAACCTGGCATACTTGTCTTTAACCTCGAATCCTGCCAGGAGGCTTACAAGCTTTAAAGAAGTCAGGCTTCCTCCTGCAGTAGGCTCAGCTTCAACCCTTCCAATTCCAAGGCAGTAGGCCAGCGGGGCGGCATCCCGGCTTCCAACCAGAATTTTACCGTGGCCCACTAGGTGGGGGACGAGAAGCCTTTCCAGAAGGCTTTTCACCTGGCTTTTCTCCTCGATGGTTATAGACTGGGCGAACTCGTCTGCCCATTCAATCCTCGCCTGAGCTATAAGCCTTCGAAGAGCTAGGATTTCCTCTACCGTAAGGTTCCTCCAGAAGTAGGTGTAGGACGGGTGGAGGGGAACCTTAAGGCTGGCTGAAAGCTTCAAGGCCTCCCCAGCATCCGGCTGAAAGCTTAGAGGCCTTTCAAGGAAGGCTTCAAGCCTTTCACGGGCTACCCCAGCCCTCCTAGAGGCTTCCTCCAAGGAGCCTCCGCAGGCTTCCTGGACGGCTTTTCCAAGCTCCCAGGCCCACCATTCCTCCACGAAGCTTGAAGGCACCAGGGGCTTATCGTTCTCGTAGAATTCAGCGTAGGAGACGAGGAGGTCGCCTAGGAAGAGGATTTTCCCTATTTCACCTTGAACCTTTAAGGCTTCCTCGGGGCTTCCAACCTTGACTACGCTGCCTGACTCAAGCTTTACGATGGGAGGCTCGATGGTTTCAACAGTTCCAACGATGCCTCCCTTGCCTGGAAGTTCCAGTTTAAGCTGGGTTCCAACGGCTATGAAGCCTTCCAGGATTGCCATGGTTGCAGGGTGGACGCCTACGCTGGTAAGCCCCGTGTTCCGTGCGCGCCCATACCTAAGCCTGAACCTGCCCTCATACTTTGGGGAGGGAAAAGAGAAAACAGGTCTTCCAGCTATAATATCCTGGAGGTATCCGGCTTCACCCTCCTCAGCCTTCCCGGCAACCACGTTCCTAAGCCAGTCCCAGCCTGGAAGGTTCAAGTCTTTAACAGCCTTCCAAACCTTGGAGGCTCTTCCAGCAATCCCGTCGTTTACAACCCTGAGGGCTCCCCCCCGAAGCCCGTTGGTTTCCACGCTTGGAATATCCCGGAAGGTTGAAACCTCGACGGGGTTCGTTTTTATCCCGGTAACCTCGACGGGGAGATTGCGGAGCACATACTCCAGGTTTTCATCGCTTATATGATACTGGAAGCGTCCAACCTCACGCTCGTAGAGGCGGAGCTCCTCTAGGAAGCGTCCAACCTCGTCGTCGCCAGCCCTCCAAGCCTCAAGCCCCATGATACGCCTCACATAGTCTCCCAGCACCACCACTAGCGCCTGCTCGGTTCCACCGGCAGACCTCATGGGGCCCGCGAAGTAAATGGCGAGGTGGGGTCCTCCCCTAGGCTTCCTTTTCACGGTTACCTTTGCTATTCCATGGATGTGAGCTGCCGTTACACCGTCAGTTAGAATCGCTGTCCCCGTTCTAACAGCCTGCTCCAAGGCCTTTTCAGGCTCAAGGCTTCCGAAGGCTCCGTAAACCACTTCCTCAGCTATTTTGAAGGCTAGAAGGGTGGGGGAAAGCCTGCTCAGCTCTCTTATGCGTCTTCCAACCCCGGGAGGGCCTACGGTGTGCTCAACTCTGTCAGCCAGGTCCCTTGAGATTCTAACCTCCTCGCGGGCTGAGGTTTTAGGGTCGAAGCCTTTGGACTTTGCTTCGTCAGCTATCTTGAAAAGGCTTTCCAGCTGGCTTTCAAGGGCTTCAAAGTATTTTCGGTAGGCAGGGCTGGCTTTAACCTCTGCCAAAGGCCAGCCCTCCTATCCCAGCTTCCTAGCATAGAAAAGGTCGCTGAACTGGCAGTAAATGTCCACCGGCTGGCTTGAGGGCGATACGGGGAGCTCCGCGGTTAAGCCGCAGATGCTACAGGTTACCTTCGCCTTCCCCGTACCCGCCTTCATTAGGACTTTAACGGAGCGGGCTCCGCATCTGGGGCATACGAAAACCTTTGGCAGGGTTTTCCTAACGATTTTAACTACCTTCCGCCTACGCCTCCTGCCCAACCCGGCTACACCTTCAAAGCCTTCAGAAAAACCTACCTACTTAAAAAGGGTGAGGGGCACATGAAAAATGTTTCCCCGCCCCAGGCCTGTTCAAACCTTAGAACAGCCTGTTCTAAACTATATCATTAAGCAGGTTAAACTCCCATATTTAGGCTGGTGAAAGAGGAAATGAGCAACCAGACAGGATTGAGAAACACGGTTTTAGCCCTATGCGTCGCCGCCGTTGTAATGCTGGCCGTAAGCCTCGCCGTAACGGTTCCCGTCTTCCTATCGTCTGGCAGGGTAACGCAAGCCTACCCAGCTCCACCGCCAACAGGAGCTGAAGCCCTAGGCGAAAGGGCGAAGATGGCGGCTTTCCTAACGGCTTTCCAAGGTGGAGAACAGGTGAAAGCCATAAACGTGGTAGGCGTCGGCACCGTTAAGGCTAAGCCTGACAGGGCTGTTGTAGACCTCAGCGTTATAACCCGCGGAGACACGGCGGTTGAAGCCTACCAGCTTAACGCCGAGAAAATGAACATGGTGATCGCAGCCCTAAAGGAGGCTGGAATCCCCGAAAACAGCATGGAAACCACGGGCTACAGCTTAAACCCGGTGTGGAGCTACCCGAAAGGTGAAGAGCCTGTAATCGTAGGCTACGAATGCCGCAACAGCCTGAAAGTTACGCTAGAAGACCTGAGCATGGTTGGAGAGGTGATAGACAGAGGCGTTAAAGCCGGAGCCAACAGGGTTTCCTCGGTAAGCTTCACCCTCTCCGAGCAGTCCAGGGAAAAACTGAAGGTTGAAGCTTTATCCCTCGCCGTTAAGGACGCTAAGGCTAAGGCTGAAACCATAGCTGAGGCTGCTGGAGTAACCCTGGTAGGCCCTACATCCATAAGCCTAAGCAGCGTCCCCACCCCGACGCCGGTAATCTACAAGGAGGCGGCATTCGCAGGCGCAGCGGCTCCACCTCAAATAATCGCACCGGAGGAGCTCAGCGTAACCGTAAACGTCAGCGTGGTCTACGAGTTTAAGTGAAAAGGACCTAAACCTTTAGCCGTAGACACCGTAAATTTAATTGGAAGGGGCTTCAGGGATGGCTGAGGCTGAAGCTGAACTGGAGGCTAAGCTTCGAGGCAAAACCCTCCAGGTCTACTGGCATCTGCTCAAGGCTGGTGGAGGCAGAAGCTTCGGGGTTAGGGAAGTTCAGAGGGCGGTAGGCTTCAAAAGCCCGAGCGTCGCCCTCCACCACCTAGAGAAGCTTAGAGAGCTGGGGCTTCTGTCTAAAACTTCGACAGGCGAATACGTGGTAGCCCGGGAGGTGAAGGTAGGCTTCCTAAAGTTTTTCATGAAGGTAGGCCGCTTCCGGTTTCCCCGCTGCCTGCTTTACGCCGTCTTCACCACGAGCCTCCTAGCCTCCTACGTAACGCTTTACCCTCAAACCCTAAGCCTCCACAACCTCATGGCCTTGGTTTTCGGCCTTTCAGCCTCAGCCATCCTATGGTATGAAACCTTCAAAGCCCTGCGGGAGTCCCCCCTCTGAAAGGCTAGAACAATCAGCCGAGAAGCTTATAGACTAACGCTTATAGTTTCAGGAGGCAGAACCGTGTACAGGCAGACGGAGAGAGGAAAAACTTCCAACACCTGCTTGAAGACCACGACTATCTCATGGCTTTTAGAAGGATAATGGGTAGAAAGCTAAGGGGAATCCTAAACGTATAATGCCAGCCCGGTTTAGAACGGCTCTAGGATGGGCGCGGTTCTAAGCTTGTGGAGGCTGGCTTCAACCCTGCTCTTAACTTTTTCAACCAGGCTTCCTGAAACTCCAGCCTGCCTGGCAACCTCTTCAGGGGTTAAACGCAAATCTACAAGCCCGTGGAGGACTAGGTCTAAAACCTCGTATTTTACGCCCAGCTCGCCTTCGTCTGTCTGGCCAGGCCACAAGCCGGCTGTCGGCGTTTTACCCAGGATTTCGCCTGGGATTCCAAGGTGGGCTGCCAGCTGTCTAACCTGGGTTTTATATAGCCCTCCCAACGGTAGGAAGTCAGCTGCTCCATCTCCATACTTGGTGAAGTATCCGACCAGAATTTCGCTTTTATTTCCAGTTCCAGCCACCAGAAGGTTGAACCTGTTGGCGAAATAGTATAGGACGGCCATTCTAACCCGGGGCTTAAGGTTTCCCCACGCCACCTGGTTTTCCCTGTTGAAGACTGGTATGGCCTGCTCTAAAGCCTTTACAACAGGTGAAATTTCAGCCTGGAAAAACTTCGCTCCCAATACTTCAGAAAGCTTCCTAGCGTCTTCCAGGTCGCCTGTGCTGGTGACTCCATGCTCGGGCATGGCTACCGCGTAAACCCTTTCCGCCCCTAAGGCTTTCACGGCGAGGGCTAAAACCGTGGAGGAGTCCAGTCCTCCGCTTACGCCGACAGCCACGCCTGAAGCCTTCGAGGCTTCCAGAAGGTTTAACATCAGCCTTCCAAGTTTTTCCGCAGCCTTTCCAGCTTCTATTTTCAGGCTTTCAGGGTTAAGCTTCGCCATGGACGGTCCCTCCATTAACAGTTTAAGTTTTAACGGTTCTTAACCATAAATTAGGCTTGTGGCTGAGGCTGGAGGCAGGCTGCTTGGGTAAGGGTAAACTTATAGTTTTCGAGGGGCTTGACGGCTCGGGGAAGACAACTCAAGCCCTCCTGCTGGTTGAAGCCTTGAAGGCTAAGGGGTTCAAAGCGTGCTACACCTGTGAGCCTACCTACTGGAGGGTTGGAGACCTTTTAAGGCTTCACGTTTCAAGGCTTAAACGTAGAAGCCCCGTCTACGAAGCCCTGCTTTTCGCCGCCGACAGGTATGAGCATGCGGCCAGGGAGGTAAGGCCGAAGCTTCGCAGAGGCTACCTGGTGGTTTCCGACAGGTATCTGCACTCAAGCCTCGCCTATCAGGGGGCTTCAGGGCTGAGCCTCCAGTGGATTAAAAGGATAAACTTCTTCGCTCCCAAGCCGGACGCCGTCATATTCTTGGATGTCCCGGCTGAGGAAGCCTTGAAAAGAAAGCTTAAAGGCAAAAGGTCTGGAAGAGGCTTCGAAAGCCTGTCCTTCCAGCGTAAGGTTAGAAAAGTCTACCTTAAAATGGCTGAAGAGGAAGGCTTCCTAACCTTCGACGCTCTAAAACCCGTGGACGAGCTTCACAGGGAAATACTGGGGGAAGTGCTTAAGCTTCTGAAGGGGCGCTAGCGCCCTCTCAAAACCGATATTTGGGGTGGAGGCAGGCTTCGCCTGTCCGCCTCCAGCCTCACCTGCTCGATTATTCTGCTTAGAAGCTCGTCTAGAGGCAGCCTTCTCGTCCCCTTAAAATGGAAAACCTGGATTTCAGCAGTGTTCTCCTCGGGGAAAACGATTCTAACCCTTTGAAGGTCTCCCCAAAGCGACCTTGCCCCCTCCAAACTCCTCCTGTAATTAGCGTAAACTATGAAGTCCAAGCGGGGCAGCCTCCTCTCTTTAAGGGTTTTCCTAAGCTTTCTCGCTTCCTCTTCTCCCAGGAAGGTGAAGTCTTTCCCGTCGGCGACCCCCACCTCCAGGGTACAGACGACCTCCTCGTATGGTAGCTGGAAGCTCGCCTTGTTGAGGCTGATGAAGGCTTCCGACAGCAGCCTCTGAAGCGTTGAAGCCTCGAACTCGTAGTAGATTCTGGCGTAGGCGTGAACCATTGGGAGAGAGTGCTCTGAAATCCCTATCAACCTTTTAGGCCACCGCTTGAAAGAAGCGTCTTCCCTAATACATGAAAAGTTTAAAGTTAATGTTAAACTATTTCTAGCTTGGTGTACCAGCCTATGCCTATAAGCGTTAGGGTTAGAGACGTTTTAGACCCGAAAGTCGTGGAGGTTAACGCTTCCACAAGCATTCTAGACCTCACCAAAACCATGGTTGAAAAGTATGTGGGCACCGTTGTGGTTACCAAGGAAGGACTGCCCGTCGGAGAGGTTACCGAGAGAGACGTAATAGAAAAGTGCGTGGCGAAAGGGTTAGACGCCTCCAAGGTTACGGCTGAAGAAATTATGAGGTCCCCGCTGGTGACGATTGAGCCTGAGGCAAGGCTTGGAGAAGCCATAAGGCTTATGCTCGAAAGCAAGGTTAGAAGGATCTTCGTGGTTGAGGAAGGAAAAATCGTGGGAAGCATCACCCAGACAGGCATCTGCATGAACATACTGAACATCGCAGGAGCCCTTCAAGCACTCTAAATTCTCCCAAAATTTTTCTTATCCAGAAGGCTTCGGCTTTAATGTTATAGCCAGTTGGCCGGTTGGCTTCCACACTTTCAGCAGGGCCTGAGGGTCTGCCTTCATGTAGGCTCCCTCAGCCGGGTCGTGAATGTAAAGGTATCCCTCACCGTATCCTACTACCACGATGCTGTGTCTGTAGCCTCCTGACATGATGCGGAGGATTACAGGGTTTCCAGTGTCTATCTGGACTTTAACCTCTTCAAGGCTTAACCCCTCCAGGTATTCTGCCTCCACATACCTCTGGAGGAAGGGAAGCATGTTCTCGAAGCGGTCGTAGCCTTGCCTGTTAACCTCCTCCTGCGAAACGTTGAAGCCGTAATACTGGAGAACCATGCTGGCTGAGGCTTCAGAACAATACCAAGGCTTCTGCTCCACGAAGGGAACCCTCAAAAGGTGGTCAGCCCTTTCAACCTCAGCCTGACTTAAAGAACCCCAGTAAAGGGTTTCAGGCTGGCCTGGCAGGGATTCCACCTTCATGTTCGACGCCAGGAAAAGTATAGCTAAAAGTATGAGGACGGCCAGTAGAAGAGTTCCCCTTGAAACAGGGGTTTCACCACGCTGACTCTTCAAATGTTTTCTACTCCTTCAGGCACTAGGACCGCTGCCTCCAAAGCCAGGCCTGCAGCAGCCTCTCCAACCCTTAAACTTCTAACATCCTCGAGAAGCTTAGGGTTTTCGGCTGCCAGAAGGGCGAGGTCGAAAAATAAAATCAAAGGTTTACCTTCCTCTTCACCCTCCAGAAGCCTCCAGTAACGCTTAGCCTCCCGTTTAACCCTTTCACTCCTCCTACGCTTGAAGTCTTCCAAGTCGACTTTCAGGCTCCACAACTCCTCCGCTTCGGCTACAGACTTCTCGTAAGCGTCCAGAACCGTGTAGTCGGCTATGCGGAAGTGAAGCTTCCACCCTCCGCTGTCAAGCTTAACTCTGGCTTCAACTTCCCCCACAGCCAGCTTTGAAAGGGCTTCAGCAGCCCAGCTGCCCACTGCTATAACCGGGCTGACGTAGGCTGAAGCTATGACAAGGGCTTCCACAGCCTGCAAGGACGCTGAAAGCTTCGAGGCGAAAGCCTCAGCCAGCCTTCTAAGGTCCTCGGAAGGATGGAAAAGCTCTAGAAGCCTACTTAATCCCTTCTGTCTTCTAAGCTCAGCCATGGATGGAGGCAGACCGAGGTCCCGGTATCTGAAGCGTTTAAGAAGCCACTGGAGGGCTGCTTTAACTTCAGGGCTTCCAGCTTCAGCCAGAACAACGCCTCTAAGATTTTTAACTAGGGCTGCATAGCGGGAAAGCACTTGAAGGCTCCCCCTGAAATCTTAAAGGTAAACCATGTTTAAGGGTTTAGCCTTCCCAGCCTTTTGCTTAAGGCAACTAATTTAAATTTCAGCTGCAATATTTTTTCAGGAGAGGTCTCTTGGGGTTATCAGGGTTAATCCTATCCAGCCTTGCAGCCTTAATCAGCTTTTTAGCAGTGTGGATGATTACCTCGCTGGCTGTCTTCGCAGCTGGAAGAATGATTGTAGGCAGATATGCGACTTTTCCTAAGGCTTCAGCCTTAATTCTTGTGGGAGCGATTCTTCTGGGCATAACCTACGTGGCTGCCTCCTTCCTTTTCACACCCTTCTTCGGGTGGATTGCAGCCTTCCTTCTATGGCTGGGCTTAATCAAATACTTCTTTGGGACAGGGTGGATCGGAGCCTTCATGATATCCATCCTCGCCTGCATCATCCTCATGCTGCTGGCTGTAGGGTTAACGTTAGCCCTAGCCGTCATAGGAGTTCACGTGCCCTACATGCCTGAAACACCTGAAGAGCTTCTTCCAACCGTTTAATGAAGGTGAAAAAGTTTGGGTAAAACCGCAACCGCCGCCATAATTGTCCTGCTAGTTCTATCGTTAGGCTTCAACCTGGTAAACTACTTTTCAAATCAAAGCTTAGAAGATGAAATTTCAGCTTTAAAAAGCGGGTACTCGAATGTTAACAGTCAGCTTAAGAGCCTAGGCCAGAAGCTTGAAAGCCTAACCGCAACCACGCAGACGGTAACCGTGACCGTTACACCCACACCCAAACCAAGCGGAGAGCTAACCCCACAGGAAGTTTTCAAATACGCTGAAAAGTCTGTTGTGCAGATAGTCACCAAGGTTGTAACCCCCTTCGGGGTGGAAGGAGGCCAGGGCTCAGGCTTCGTGTACAGCCGGGAAGGCTACATCATAACCAACAACCATGTGGTTGAAGGGGCTTCCAGCATAGAAGTCCGGTTTACAGACGGCTCATCCCTTGAGGCTGAAGTCGTAGGCACAGACCCCTACAGCGACCTCGCCGTCCTGAAAATTAAAAAGCTGCCGGAAGACGTTAAACCCTTGAAGCTCGGCGTTTCCTCAGAGCTTAAAATAGGAGACACCGTTGTGGCTATAGGAAACCCCTACGGGCTCAGCGGAACCATGACGCTTGGCATAGTAAGCCAGCTTGGAAGGCTTCTGAAAGCCCCGGGAGGCTACCTTATCGTCGACGTAATCCAGACGGATGCTGCTGTAAACCCTGGAAACTCCGGGGGGCCTCTCCTAAACCTTAAAGGCGAAGTTGTAGGAGTTAACACGGCCATCGTTTCGCCTACCGGAGCCTTCGCAGGAATAGGCTTCGCCATCCCCTCCAACACCGTCAAGATAGTGGTTCCAGACCTGATAGCGAAGGGCTACCATCCCCACCCGTGGGTTGGAGTTAGAGGGACAGATGTTACGCCAAGCCTTTCCAGAGCCCTAAAGCTTCCTGTTGAAAGAGGCTTCCTAATAGCAGATGTGCTGGAGGATAGCCCGGCTGAGAAGGCTGGGCTTAGAGGGGGAACCATCGACAGGGTGGTTGACGGCCATCACATAAGGGTGGGGGGAGACATAATAGTGGGCATAGACAACGTTGAAGTTAGGGGAATCGCCGACATCCTCCTATACTTGGAGAGGCATGTTGAAATAGGCCAGAAGGTTACCTTCCACGTTGTAAGAGACGGGCAAAGCACGGATATACCTTTAATCATCGGGGAGAGGCCGCCTCCACCCGAGTAGCCTGAAAGGGGAACGTTAGCTTTTATATAGGAAAGGATTACTTGAAAAAGAATACTTGGAAAGGTTTAGGAAGGCTGGGGGAAGGCTGTTGTCGCTTGAAGCCCTTAAAAAAATTAGGGAAATAGAAGAGGAAGCTAAAAAGATAATCGACGAATCCGAGGTTAAAGCCCAGCAGATAATTAGGAAAGCCGAGGAGGAAGCTGAGAAAATTAAGAAGGAAGGCTTGGAAAAGGGGAAGGCTGAAGCTAAAAAAATGGTTGAGGAGGCTGAATCCTCCATAGCGGAGAAGGTAAAACAGGTTGAAGCTGAAGCTAAAACCCAGATTTCAGCCTTAAAGGAGAAAGCCTCCAAGAATATGGGCAAAACCGTGGAAAAAATAGTGGCTGAAGTTTTGGGGGGTAAACCGTGAGCCAGGCTGTAGCGAAACTTGGAGAGGAAATAATAGAGGAAGCCAGAGCTGAAGCCCAGCGGAGACTGGCTAAAGTCGAGGAGGAAGCCAAAAAAATAATTGAAGCCGCCAAAGCCGAAGCCAGCCGGCTGGTAGAGGAAGCCAAGGCTAAAGCCGTGGAAGAAGTCAGCCTGATAGAGAGGAGGAGGCTGAGTGAAGCCAGAAGGGCGGCAGCCCTCAGAATCCTCGAGGAAAAAAACAAGCTTGTAGCTGAAGCCTTCAAGAAAGCCTACAGCCAGCTGAAAAACCTTAAATTTGAAGCTTACAGCCAGAGCATTACAAGGCTGCTGGAGGCTTCCATACCAAGCCTAGCCTCCGAGGAAGTGCAGGTATGGCTTAACAAGCGTGACCTTGAAAGGCAGAACAGGCTGCTGAAAAACGTTAAGCCTCCTGAAGGAGTTAAACTGACGGTAGCCGAGAAGCCTATAG
>QMXU01000010.1 GCA_003662305.1 Candidatus Hecatellales archaeon | reverse complement strand
TAGCCCGGGGGAGATTCGAACTCCCGTCGGCGGGTCCAAAGCCCGCCATGCTTGTCCTGACTACACCACCGGGCTTCCTCAGACACCCATAGGCTAGTAGGTTTAAGCCATATTTTAGCTGTTTTGCCGTGGGGAAACCGTTTTCTCTTTCCAAGCAATAATACTATCATGGAAATTCTGAATTTAAGCAGACTTCTTGACAACGCTGCAAGCGAAGCCACTAGGAGAGCTAGGGAGGTAGCCTTAAAACTTTTGACGGCTGGGGTTAAAGCCGCCGACCCTAAAGCCTGCGTTAAAGAGCATGTGAGGCTGAAGGAGGAAACCCTCGAGGTTGGAGGGAGACGCTTCAGCCTTTCCAAGGTTAGACGCATCCTGGTGGTTGGCGGAGGGAAAGCCTCGGGGAAGATGGCTGAAGCTCTCGAGGAAATCTTGGGGGACAGAATCTCAGGCGGGGTTGTGAATGTTCCGAAAGGAACCTCCAGAATGTTCAAGGTGGAACGTGTAAGGCTTAACGAGGCAAGCCATCCCATCCCGGATGAGCAGGGTGTTGAAGGTGTGAGGAGGATGGTTAAGCTCCTAGAGGAAGCGGAGGAGGGAGACCTGGTTTTCGCCCTGATTTCAGGGGGAGGCTCAGCCCTCATGCCACTTCCAGCCGAGGGGATTACCCTAGCCGAGAAGCAGGAGGCCACAGGTCTTCTATTGAGGTCTGGAGCGCCCATTCAGGCGGTTAACACCGTTAGAAAGCATATTTCAGCCATTAAAGGAGGGAGAATGGCTTTGAAGGCTTACCCTGCAAGCCTTATCTCGCTGATAATTTCTGATGTGGTTGGAGACAGGCTGGAGAATATAGCTTCCGGTCCGACGGTTCCAGACCCTACAACCTACCAGCAAGCCCTCCAAGTGTGCGTGAGGTATGAAGCCTTAGAGAAGCTTCCGGCGGCGGTTAGAAGGCTTCTGGAGGAGGGTGCTAGAGGACGGCTGGAGGAGACGCCTAAGCCTGGAAGCCCTGTCTTCGCTAAAACCTTGAACGTTCTCGTGGGAACCAACCGGAGGTCCTGTATGGCGATGGTTAGGGAAGCTGAAAGACTGGGGTTAAACAGGCTTTTCCTAACTTCAACCCTTGAAGGGGAGGCAAGGCATGTGGGAACAGCTCTAGCAGCCATCCTGAGGGAAACAGCGGAAGCAGAAGGCCCTCTGCCTAAGCCCTTAGCCATAATCCTTGGAGGGGAAACCACGGTGACCGTTAGGGGGAAAGGGAAAGGTGGAAGAAGCCAGGAGCTGGCTTTAAGCGCCTCAAAAAAGTTGAGGGGGCTTGAAGGAGTGGCATTAGCTGCCATGGGAAGCGATGGGATAGACGGCTTCACCGACGCTGCTGGAGCCGTGGTGGACGGCTACACCGTTGAGAGAGCTGAGAGGCTGGGGTTGGATTTAGAGGCTATGCTGTATGATAATGACTCCTACCATTTTTTCTTAGGTCTGGGAGACCTTATCTTCACCGGGCCCACGGGCACTAACGTTAACGATTTTATTATTCTTGTAGCCGTGTAGAGGGTAAACTTAATTTTTCCTTTACTCTTTTAGGAACTTTTTAACAGCCAGTTCTACGTCCTCTCTTTTAACGGTTTTACGTTTAGCGTGGGCGCAGTAGTCCATGGCTTCCTTGGCGATTTTTACGGCTAAATCTTCCAGGGCTTTCCTAAGCTCTTCGGCGGCAGCCTCACTAACCCTGTAGGCTCCAGCCTTCTTAATCAGCCTGTGAAGCGGGGCGAGAGAAATCTCCTTTTCTGCCAAGTTTAGGCACCATTTTTATTTTTAAGCCCTAATTCCCTAAATAAATTTTTGCTTTGGGGAAAAGGGGGAGTTAAGCTTGGAAAAGGTAAAAATAAAGCCTCAGAGGAGGAAGGTTAACAAAATAAGCTTAAAGAGGGAAAAACCGGGAGCCACCTACATCGACAGCCACATCCACCTGGCAGACGAAGCCTACCAGGGAAGAATCAGCACAATCCTGGAGCAGGCTGAAAGGGAGGGCGTAAGAATAGTTATAGCCAACAGTGAAGACCTTGAAACAAGCCTTAAAACCCTTGAAATCGCTGAAAGCCATCCTTTAAGGGTTCTGCCCGCCGTAGGGGTTCACCCGTGGGCTGCCCCTGAAACCGGGCTGGGAGAGGTTGGAAAGGTTGTAGAGCTGGTTGCTAGGTGCAGAGGGAAGCTTACCGCCGTAGGCGAAGTAGGCTTGGACATAGCCTACACCAAGGGAAATCTTGAAGCCTGGGAGAAGCAACGGAAGGTTTTCCGTTTCATGCTGGAGGCTGCTGAAAAGGCTGGGCTTCCGGTGGTAGCCCATTCGAGGAGAAGCGCGCTGGAAGTTTTCGAGGAGGCTTCCAGCTACCGTGTTAGAATGGTCTTCCACTGGTTCAGCGGGGAAATCACGGTTTTAAGGAGGATTTTGGATGCTGGCTACTACATAACGGTAGGCCCCTCCATCCACTATTCAAAGCATATCCAGCAAATAGCCAGCGAAACCCCGCTTTCCAAGGTTATGGCTGAAACCGACGGGCCGGTGAAATATAGGGGTCCCTTCCAGAGCGTGGAAACCACTCCCTCCCTGATACCCAGGGTGGTGGAAAAAATCGCGGAGATAAAAGGAGTCCCCCTAGCTGAGACAGCAGTCCAGATAGTGGATAACTGCCGGAAGGTTTTCGCCGGGGTGGATGAAGCCTTAAAGTAGGAGCATAGCCTGCATCCCGTATTTGGCTAGGAGGTATACGCCGAAGCCTGTGAGGAGGAGACTGCATATTTTCGCCAGTAGCTCTTGGCGTTTAAGAATGGTTTTCCTTCCAGACCATACCGTGTAGGCTACAAGCGTATGCCATGTGAGGTCTGCCGTGAAGTGGCCTAGACTCCAAAAGAGCACGCCGAGCATGGCAGCCGTCAGGTAGGCGTCCATCAGGAGAGCGAAGCCTAGAGTCGCCCACCACAGGGGGACGGTAGGGTTGAGAATCGTGCTGAAGAGTATTCCGCCTGGAACAGGGTGGAGGCCCAAGTGGGGAAGCCCGTCCAGCTTCCCGTCTCCGCTTCCGCCTTTCCCATGGAAGCCTTTCAAGCCGAAAAGGGTGAGGAGAACTCCGCCTAGGATGCCGAAGGATAAAACTATCGAGGGGCTTTGAAGAAGCAGGTGGAAGCCTGAAACTATGAGTATGATTAGGGGAACCTCAACGATGAAGTGGCCTAGCGATGTGAGAGGCCCTGTTTTGACACCCCACCTGGGGCTTTTGGCTAAAATATAGATTAGGAGGGGGCCTGGAATCATAACTCCTGACAGGGATACTACGAATCCTACCGCAAACTGGTAGATTTCGAAGAGGAACCCTGCTCACCTTGACGATTGCTAAGGCTGAAAGCCGAAACAGTTATTTAAGGTTTACCGTTCTTGAGAATTTAAGCCCGGGTGATATGCCGAGTTTGGGGCGTATAAAAACAGGACTCGTCAAAAGAATTTCCCGAAGCCTCCTAGAGAAATATCCAAACCTTTTCACCGCCGACTACGAGAAAAACAAGCAGCTGGTAAACCGTATGGTGATGTCAGACTCTAAAAAGCTTAAAGACCAGATAGCAGGCTACGTAACCCACCTTGTAAGGCTTCAAAGCCAGAAAACCAGCCGGGAGTAAACCCTTAAATCAGCTGCAGCCCCTACCTTTTCTCGGGATGAAGAAACTGACCTGAACCGAGGCCTAAAAGGCCTATGGGGAAAATGCACCTCCACCGACCATTAAAAGGCTAAACCCGTAAAGTTTAATCGTTGGTGCGGCCGGCGGGGTTTGAACCCGCGATCTGGGGCTTGGGGGGCCCCCATCCTACCAGGCTAGACCACGGCCGCGGAGAACTCTCTAATTGAAAAGTTTCCTAGGCGTCCTTTTATCGGTTTCGCCTGAGGGCTTCACGGCAAGCTTGGCATGGACTGTCGGCTTTCCTGTCAGTGTCGTGGATGCTGTTGGAGAAGTGCATTACGCAGGCGGGGTTTGGGCAGTGGGTTAGGCCGAAGGTGTGGCCTAGCTCGTGGACGGCTTCCTTCCTGATTCTAGCCTTGAAAAGTTCACCGTCCCCTTCGCCGTAGTATTCCGGTTTAAGCCTGTGAAGCGATATTAGGGCTATTCTGCCTGGGAGCTGGGCTTCCCCGAAGACGAAATTTAACCCTTGAGCGTAAAGGTCCACATCTGTTATGGCTAGGATCCTGTCGGCTTCAACCTTTTCCAGCTTGTTTTTAAGCAGAGCTAGGGTTATGGTGGAGTTATACTGGCCTCTTGAAGGCGTGTACGCTTCTTTTAGCAGGGAGGAGGAAACCTTGACTGCGTCTACGTCTGCGGGGGAGAAAACCTCTTCTAGGTGGAGTTTGAGATTTTCCAGGAAAAAGGCTTCGTTTTTAAGCCCTATTAAGGCTAAAACTATCGTTAACTTTTTCTGCAAGACTGGGATTCCCTTTGAAAGGTTGGTTTTAAAGGGTTATAAATGTTTTTATTTAAAAGATATAGACTTGTTTAAAATCAAACTTTTTAAATACAAGTAAACTGAAATATTGATACAGTAATAACAAATTTCAGGGCTCCACGATGACTCAGAAGCTAGGCATAGAAATCATAGACGACCTGATATTCGGAGAAATAGAAAACGTAGGTGCAATACTGATTCTGGGCGACGGGGGAACAGGCAAAAGCATCCTGTGCAAGCAGTTCGCCTACGGAGGACTTAAAAAAGGGGAAAACTGCATCTACGTGGCCATAGACGAATCACGAGAAGAAATCGTAAATTCCATGAAAAAATTCAACTGGAACTTGGAAGCACACTTAGAGGAGGGAAGCTTCAGAATTTTAAATGTAGCCCCAGCCGAGCTTTCAAACATTAACACTTTAAACCTTAAGCTTACTGAAAGCTTCAGCAGGGTTGGCAGAAGCAGAACTGCAAGGGTTATAATAGACTCCCTTACAGCCCTATGCAGCACTGTGGACAGGACGACGGTTATCATAGATTTTATCAGGCTTCTGGGGAGAAAAGTTAAAAACCTGGGCTCCCTCTGCTTTTACACGCTGAACAGGCAGGGCTTTGACACACGCCTCATAGAGCTCGTCAAAGACGTCTCCGACGGCGTTATAGAGCTTAAACTTGAGGAGGAAGACGGACGGCTAAGGCATTACCTTAGAATTTTTAAGATGAAAGGTGTAGACCACAGCCGAAAGTGGATTCCCTACACCATAGACCGGCATCAGGGAATAAGATTTTACATTCCAAGGGTGCTCATCATAGGGCCTCCCGGAGCAGGTAAAACCACCATAGCCAGACAGCTTACAGGAGGACAAAACAAACCCGAGTTCAGAGTTCCCGTAGGAGAGCTTGAAATGGAGGTAATCATGAGCGGGAAGGACGCAAGCATCACGAAGCAGATGGTTTCAAAGGATATCTCAGGCATAATAGTGGTAGCAGACAGCGCTGACCCGTACAGGCTTCCCGAGGCCGTAGACCTGCTCAACGACCTTCAAAGCTTGAAAATACCAACCATACTGCTGGCTAACAAGCAGGACCTCGAAGACGCCATTACACCCCAGAACATCAGAGACGAATTCGGAATTCCAGATAAAACTCAAATAATAGGCACAACCGCTATCAAAGGAGAAGGCCTGAAAGAAGCCCTGAAAAGCATGCTTAAACTCATAATCAAGGTTCCAGTTTGAGGGGAACAAGAATGGAAGAGGCAAAACCTAAAATCTGCGAGCCTCCACCCCTAAAGATTCCTTCAACCTACAGGTTTAAGACAGGCATTCCAGAGCTTGACAAAGCTCTAAATGGGGGAGTCCCCGCCACCCTCACCGTTCTCGTGATGAACGACCCGGAGAACGACGCTTCAACCTTCTGCCAGCAGCTTTGCTGGCATGGGCTGATTAACGACGAAGTCTGCATCTACATTACCTATGACCATCATCCCAACGTGGTTAGGAGGAACATGTTGAGGTTCGGATGGAACGTGGCGCCCTACGAGAAAAACGAGGACTTCATAATTGTTGACTGCTTCTCGGGGAGGCTGGGCGAAAGGGGTGGAGAAAGATACTGGCTTGAGAAGCCCTTCGACGGGCTTTCCCTCCTTGAAATGTTCAGGAGGTTGGAGCGTAAGATTAGAGGAAGCAAGGCTGGGAGGCCTGTAAGGGTTATACTTGACTCCTTCTCGCCTTTAGCCCAGGTCATAGGGTTCATGGACACAACAAAGATAGTTATGAAGCTTCAAAGCCTCGCCAAGAGGGGTATATACGTCGGAGTTGGAGTAGTCCATAAGGGCATCCACGGGAAAGCCTCAGAGTTTATCGCTAGGCATGTTTCAGAGGGAGTAATCGAGCTGTACACTAAGGAGGAGGGGGGAGAACTTAAACAGTACATAAGGGTTTCGAAAATGTGCCTTACAAAATTTGACAGTTCAAAGATAGAGTACACTTTAAGCGATGAGGGACTGGTCTCTGTTCCAAAGCTCTAGTAAACCTTCTAAGCATACCGTTTAGACACTAGGTAGGAGAGTTCTATCAGCTGGTCTTTGGCCTGGCTTGGCTTTAAGGCTTTAAGGCAGCTTCTTCCTTCCTCAGCAAATTTAAAGCTTAATTTTTTTGCGGCATCGACGGAGCCTGTTTTCTCGAAGATTTCTTTGGCTTTTTCGAATTCCCATTCCTCCAGCTTCCGTTTTCCAAGCAGGCTTCTTATGAATTTTGATTCCTCTTCGCTTCCGTTGTTTAGGGCGTAAATTACCAGCAGGTTACGCTTCCTGTTTCTTATGTCTACGAAGACTGGTTTGCCAAGCCTTTCAGGATTTCCAGACACGTCTAAGATGTCGTCGTATATCTGGTAGGCCATTCCGATTTTTTCAGCAAATTCGTGGATGGCGGAAACCTCGCTTGTCGAGCCTCCCCCGGCTATGGCTCCGGCGGCAGCGGAAGCCGCCAGCAGAGCGCCTGTTTTAAGCCTTATAATCGTAAGGTAGTCCTCTTCGGTTACTTTCTCTTTACCTGAAAGTTCAAGCTCTAAGAATTCGCCTTGAACTGTCCGCCTGGCTGAGTCTCCTATGAGCCTTAGCAGCAGGTACAGGCGTTCCTGAGGCAGACTTAGCCTTTCATACTCGGCGAGGCGGTGGAAGATTTCGAAGATCAGGATGTCGGAGATGAGCACTGCTTTTTCGGTTCCCCAGAGGGCCCAGGCGCTTAGTTTGCCTCTACGTCTGATGCCCTTGTCGATTATGTCGTCTTGGATTAGGGCGGCTGTATGGGCGAACTCGTAGGCTACTGCTACCGGTATAGCTGGCTTCGGGTCTCCGCATACGGCTGAGCAGGATAAGAGGGCTAGGAGAGGCCTCAACCTTTTTCCGCCAGCCTTGATAACGTACCGTAGGGGGAGCTCTAGGAAGGTTGGATAGTTTACGGTTACCTCTTCGAGTTTCGAGTTTATGAGGTCAATATAGTTTTGAACGGACCTTAGAAATTCTTCGTCTGAACACCAGGTTTCGGATTTAAATCTATCGTCAGTTTGCAAAATCCATCTGATATGGATTTAAATGATGAAAAATTTAAATTTTTCGCCTTTCAGGGATAAATAAGGATTTTTAAACGGTTTTAAAGGAAAATATGCGATAATAATGCCTATATTTGCATTTGAGAGGAGGATAGTGGAAGAAAACAAAATGTTTATAGAACTTTAAATTGGTGGACGTCTATTTTGAGGTGGATGGCTTCAAGCTTAACGTTTAACATGGCTTCAAGGCATCCCTTCATTATTTCGGATGGTAACGCTGGAGAGACAACCTGAATTATGGTTTCTGAAGACTTCTGGAACTGCCCCCAGCCCATGTCCGACAGAATCTTGAAAGCCGCATCCCAGTCCTGGGAGCATTCCACCTGATGCTGGAAAAGAAGGAAGGAGGAAACGATTTCCCCTATTTCTCGGCCTACATCTTCATGGTCTTCTGGGGGGACATGCTCCACGAGAAGCTCTAGGGCTTTTTTCATGAGTATTATAACTCTTACGGGTCCTACGTTCATTACGCCGGGCTGCCACCGGTCCAACGTGTACGATATGCCAAACTTCACGCATTTCTCAACGAACTCTTTAAGAGACCTTATTCTGCCCTCTACTATGAGATTTTCTATGTATCTTACGTCTTCTTCATCCAGTTCGACGGAGGTAACTCTGCTCATGGAGGCCACTTGAGTTTTTAAATAGTATTTATCATGTTTAAACATAAATATTTTTCATTAAATGAAAGTATACATTGAATTTAAAACCGAAAATCTGAAGGTATTTAAAAACTTTTCAGCAGCCGATACATAAACCTTGGTAAGATTTATTTATGATTTAAGTAAGGTTAATCTTTTGTGCTAGGACTAACACTAGCAGGTGTTATGCTTGCAGAACAGCGTTGCGAAGACCGGAATCACGGGGCTCGACGACCTTCTAGGCGGAGGAATACCGCGTGGAAGATGCATCCTCGTGGTGGGAGGACCGGGAACAGGCAAAACCATCTTAGGCGCCCAGTTCATCTACAACGGAGTGAAAAAGTACGGGGAGAAAGGCTTAATCGTAACCCTTGAGGAAGGCGGAGAAGTGTTTAAAGCAGACATGGCCAGGCTTGGATTGAATCTTGACGAACTGGAAAACTCTGAAATGATAAAAATCATAGACCAGTCCGTTGTGAACTATCTTCCCTCTGAAAGGTTTAAGGAACTCGTGAAGTTTATGGGGATGCCTGTCTTTAAGGCTGCAAGCCTCCTAGAGGCTTTAAAGAGGGGTATAGAGTCCATTAACGCTTCGAGGGTTGTAATAGACTCGATTTCCGCTCTGACCTTTCAGGTGGCAGACCCTGTTGAACGCAGACTTTACACCATGCTCATCTTTAAAACTCTTCTCGACTCGGGATGCACCTCCCTAGTGATTTCAGAGGCTAAAACAAGCCAGCTGGAAAGAGAATTCATATTTGAGGAGTACCTGTCAGACGGGGTCATAGTTCTCCAGAACATCTACCAGGAGGGAAGCCTGATTAAAAGCGTTTACGTTGAAAAGCTTAGAGGGGCTTCCCATGACACTCAACCCCGTCCGTACAGGATAGACCAAGGGGGGATAACCGTCTTTCCGAAGGAGAGAGTGTTCTACAAGCTTTAGATGAAAAGAGAGAATGTGGGAAGATGGGTTCAGCCATACAACCTTGGAGGACTGTTAGAGAATGAGTTCTCCCAGCGGCTCGGAAGCTGAAGCTGTCTCCAACAAGAAGCTAGCGATAATTTTCAAGCTTCTGAGCAAGGGAGAACTCAACATTGCCCCAGTCATAGACCATAATGCAGGTGTAAGATATCCTTACGTTGAGAAAAGCCTGAACATTAAGCCTGAAGAAGCCTCAAAGCTTCTTGAAAGCCTGATTAAAGAGAAGGTTCTGACGAAAAACCTGTACGACAAGGTTTTTGCGTGCCCCAGATGCGAGTCCGTGAATCTTTCTCCTAAGGGGATATGCCCAAGCTGCGGGTCCTTTGACATAGACAAGAAGAGGCTGCTGGAGCATTTAAAGTGTGGGACAAAGTTTGTTGTGAACAAGCTTTTCGAGGGCACCAAGCCTGTTTGCCCTAAGGATAAAACTGAGCTGGAGAACCATGAGTACAGGGTTTTAGCTTCATGGTTTGAGTGTAACGTCTGCAAGAAGAAATTTGACACTCCAGAGGTTGGAGTGCACTGCCTGAACTGCGGTTTAGACTTTAAGGCGAGGGAAGGCGAATTCAAGGAGATATACTCTTATGCTTTAAGCGATGAGATGACTGCTTACGTTAAGAAGCTTGGCAACCTTAGAACTCTGGCTGAAGGGCTCACCTCCATCGGATACGATGTTCACTTCGTGGAAAGCCTTGAAGGGGTTTCAGGAGGCAAACATAGCTTCGACCTTGTAGCCTACAAGGTTGAGGGTAAAAAGCAGATTAGGGTCGTTATAGACCTGTACGAGAAGGTTGAGGGAGAAGTGGACGGAAGCATCATAATCAGCATGTTTGCGAAAGTCTTAGACGTTAAGCCTGATAAGGCCGTCTGCGTAGCCATTCCAGCCCTATCCGACGTGGGCAGAAACCTAGCCAAACAGTACAACATAGAAGTGGTTGAAGGAAAAAACAGCCAGGAGGCAGCGGAATACCTAAGCCAGAAGCTCGCTTAAGAGGCTTCTTCCAGAAAAAGGGGAAAGAAAATTATTTTAAGGGTGCTCACCGTTAAAGGTTTACGGTTGCTTTTATACTTTTAAGGTTTAGAATAGCGAAGGGCGGTGTGGTTGGCTTCCCCAAAGCGTGCTGCTGAAGGCCACAGCATTATAAGCACGGAGATTGTAGCGTTAGACAGGCTGCTTGGAGGAGGGTTCCCTGATGGAAGCGTTCTGGCCATCATGGGGGAGCCAGGCTCAGGATTCGACCTCTTCGCCCAGCAGGTTATGTTTTTAAAGGTTAAAAATGGAGGGCAGAAAGTTGCCTACTTCACCATTGACAGGCCGGCTGAAGACGTGAAAAGCGAGATGACTATTTACGGCTGGGATATCGACGAGTTTGAAGGTAAAGGGAAAGACCTCTGGAAGTTTGTGGACGCCTACACGCCCAGGCAGGAGATTAGGAGGGGGATGACTGGGAGGAGGGTTATAGCGGAGATTCTTGCAAGCCAGCTTCCCTCAGCCATGGAGGAGGGACGCTACACGGTTATAGACACTTTCTCCTATTTTCTCCTATTCTACGACCTTAAGGACATAATCGAAATGATTGAGACGACTATCTACTATGCGAGGAAGCATGGGGGACTGCACTTCCTCCTGATGATTCCAGGGCTTCACGACAGCAAGATTATTACGACGGTAGCCCACTTCGCCGATGGAATGGTGGAGTTTCAGCTTAACTTGGAAGAGGAGGAGGCTGCTGGCAACATTAGGATTAGAAAGCTTAGGAAGGTTCACCATGTTTTACGATCTATACCTTACCGGATAACCCGTGAAGGCATAGCCATCGAGACGACTATGAGGGTTGCCTGAGCAGGTTAAAACTTACAGCTTACGACAGGAACTCTTCTTCCTCAACCTTGGTTTTACGTCTTCTCTTGATTAGCATGAATGCGGCTGCAGCTGCCACTGCTATAATTGCGGCGATGTAGGGCAGGAGGGAGAATATGACGGTTGAGGGGGTGGAAGGTGTAGGCGCCAGCCCAGTAACGGTTGCCATGACCTTTTCAACAGGCTTAACCGTTACCTTTTCTCCTCCCTGAAAACTGTAGGCTACTGTAGGCTGCGGGAGAGCGAAGGATCCCTCCTCTCTCACTATAAGCTTGTAGGTTACGGTTTTAACGCTTCCAGGGGGGATCTTTGAAATCACTATTTGCGGTGAGCCTTCAACAAGTTCAGCGTAGAGGGGGATAACATCTGAAACCTTCACATTCAGGGCTTCAAGGTTTTTACCTAAATTTTTAATGACAACATTCACGGTGAAGGGCTCCCCAGAGCTGACGCCTGGGGGATTAACTGTTTTGCTAACGTAAATCTTAGGGCCTAAGACAAGCTTCTCAGCTGGGGTGAAGTTGGATTTGAAGCTTAAGCCTAGATAGCTGTATTCAGCTTGAACCTTAGGAAGCTTGAAGGAGCCGTCGCTGGCGGTTGAGATAACATAGTTCAGGGATAGCTCGCCGCCCGGCTCTAGGGTGGGTGCTTCAGCTGTGAGGTTTCCATTTTTAAGTTCGAAGCCTTCTGGAAGGCTGTCTGAAACTTTCACGTTGAAAACTGGGAAGTCGCTGTTGTTTGCGAAGCGGACAGCCACCTCTACGGGCTCTCCTGCCAGCGGACTTTGAACCGCGAAAGTTTTTTCCAGCGTTACCTTTGGAGCTGGAACCTTCAGCTCTGCTTCCTCTGAGGACTGCTCAAAGGCTAGGAAGAGGAGGTTGTAGGAGCCTTTAGCCCCGGGGAAAACTATGCTTGGAGAATATGATGTGAGCTTCACGGTGTAGGTGAGGGTTAAAGCTTCTCCAGGTCCGAGTGTGGGAGTGTACGCTGAAAGCTTGCCTTCAACCAGTTCAACTCCGCCTGGAAGGCTGTCCTCTATTTTCACGTTTGAAATGCTGATGCTGGCCTGGTTTAGAGCTGAAACCGTGACGTGAACTGCTCCTTCCTCAACTGAAAGCTCAGGACTCTTGGTGAGGCTTAGGGAGGCTGAGGCGACTGGTGCGTTTTCAGCGTAGAAGCTTAGAGGAGGAGCATCTGGGGAAGCCTTTAATAGGGCTAGTGTTGGAGGAAAAAGCAGGACTTCCGGCTTATCAACTTTAACGGTGTAGGTTAGGGTTGACGGCTCCCCAAGCTTTGAAGGCTGAATTTCGCTTTTAACGAGCGATGGAGTTGCTGGAAGCTGGGAGAAGCCTCCGGACTGGTAGGCTGCACCTTTCGGCAGCACCTCGTAGAGGGTTAATCCTGTTTCAGGCAGCACCTTTTCAACCGTAACGGAGAGCTTCACGTTGACCAAGTCTTCAACCTTGCAGACTTTCTTGTCCACGGTTTTCTCCAGTTTGATGGAGGGGAGGTTCCGGCTGGCGAGGTGGATGACGGCTGAGTTGGGAGTTACACTTATGGATAAGGAACCGACTTCAGGGACATCCTTGCTGAAGAAGCTTACGAACACCGCTGAATCCAGGCTGTAAGTGGGGTTAGTCCCGTAGATTTTCGTGGAGATGCTTACGGTGGACGTGGATAGGGGAGCTATTTCCGGAACCTCTTGGGTTAGCCATTCTCCACCCGCCTGAACTATAACCCTAACGTTGCTGGCCGCCGTCTCCCCCAGGTTCACAAGGCTGATGGAGGCGTTAACGGTTCCTCCGCCTTCAACCGAGAAGCTGTCAACCTCCATTACGGATATAACCGACGCTATGGGAAGGCCGATGCCCACCGTTAGGCTGTTGGATGAAGCCTCATAGAAGTTTAGCAGGCTCTCATCAGCGTAGGTTACCTCCGCAGCGTCGAGGCTGACGTATTTTTCAGGGGGAAGCTCCTCGACTAGCAGGGTGTAGCTTAACTCCTCGGTGGAGCCAGGGCTTAAACTTGAAATAACGGCTAAAGGTTCACCCTCATAGATGGAAACGTAGTCTGCCACCCTGCTGAATCCTTTAGAGTCGTCAACTGAAATGTTTAAGGCTTCACCTTCTCCGATGTTGGAAATATAGATGGTTACCTTCACTAGGTCGCCCTGGTTCCAGGTAGTTCTGTCCACCACCTTGGTAACCTTCAGGTACGGCTGAGACTGGAAGCCAGGCGAGTAAACCGCATAAACGTCTGGAAACCTTTCAACCCCGTTGAAGTTACCCTCCAAAACCCCTCCAGGCTTAACGGTTAGGTTCGGAATTAGAACGTCGGAGACCACGCCTCCGGGAACCTTAATTTCGACGGTTGAAGCCTCTGAAAATGGGGAAGGCTCAACGTAGCCATTATAGCTGAAGCTGTCTCTAACACCGGCTTTAAGGTATTTTAGCTGGTAGGCTGAAGCTTCAGCCTTGTGGACAAGCCTAATCTTAATCTGGGAAAATCCTCCGTAAAACTCAACTCCAAGCATGGAGAAGGATGAGGACTCGTAGAGGCTTGAGTCTGCAAGCTTCGCGAATCCTCCATACTCAGCTGGAATGTAGGCGCTGTAGGCTTTCAGGTAGGAGGAGAAGTCCACGGGTGAATAGAAAACCTTTAAGTCTTTGCTTCCAAAGCCTACCAGCCAGAGGTCTGTTACGTCGAAGAACTTTACGGGGAAAACAGCTTCAATCTTCTTGGTTAGGGCTGAAAGCTGGCTTGAAACGTCCTTCTCATCAGCCTGCAGGGAAACGGTAACCATGAGAGTTACACCGGAGGGGAGGCTTGGAAGGTCCGTCCAGACCAGGGTGTCAGGGGGGCTTCCATTAACAGCCCAGAGGGAAACCTGGGTTAAAACCGGAAAATCTTTGGGGGTAAACTCTCCAGCAAGTTTTAAGGCGTCACCTTGGAAAACCAGCTCCGCGTAGACATCTTTTTCTACGGCTTGAAGCCTAACCTGCTCCGAGTAGGCTTGAGGCATGGCGTAAGCTATCTGAAGGGAGGCAGCGACAAGCAGAAAAACTATCAGGACGGATAAGGCATAACGTTTAAAGTGCACCTAAACCCCCTATTTAAATCATGCCACTACAAGTTTAAAACGCTTCTTTAAAGCTTACATGGGCTATATGGCCTGAAATAACAGATGGAAAACAGGTGTCATATACAGTTTCCCATGAAAAATGGCTTTTACAAAGTAGGAAATTAACCAGCACAGTTAACTTAGAGAGGAAGTCGGAAGCCTTTTTCAGAGCAGGCAGTAGCTTAGACAGCCTTTAAAGATATTAATTGTCTGAGGTAATCTTTAAAGTATGGGGAAGGTTAGAGAACTTTAGAAAGGGTTAAGATATGGCCCCCCTCTTCTTTAAGGTTAAGAAGGCTGAGGAAGCCCCTAAAACCGAAGAAAAAGCTGAGGAAAGCAGCCCTGAAGCTGAAGTGAGGGAAGCTCTGCCCTCGGAAAAATATTATCTTGAATCTTACGCTGTGAATCCTCCCTTCGTATACGTGGGAATCGTCAGAGAGCCTGAAACCGGAATTATAACCTACAAGGTTTTCGAGCCTACCATGGCGCCTGAAGACCGGAAGGTTTTAAAGGAAATCATAGAGCTGCTGAGAGCTGAGCTTGAAGTCCCGGTGAACATAATACATGATTTTGTCGAAGGCTTCCTTTCTAACCTTAAGCTTATACTGGCGGATGACCTTCAGAACTTCCCTTCTCAGGTACTTCTCAATTTTCTCCTTGCTTCCAAGCTCTTCAACCGGGACTTCAAGCTCAGCTCTCAGCAGGTCTATGATTTCCTTTAAAACCTTCCGGTCTTCAGGCGCCATGGTAGGCTCGAAAACCTTGTAGGTTATAATTCCGGTTTCAGGCTCTCTGACGATTCCCACG
>QMXU01000009.1 GCA_003662305.1 Candidatus Hecatellales archaeon | reverse complement strand
TACATACTCGTTTCCGTAGGGGTCATAGGACGGGTGAACCGATATGACCTTGTAGGCTATGGATGCAACCGGCTCCTCCAAGCCTCTACACCACCTAGCCTTAAACCGGAAACCTATTAAAGTCTTCATCCCAAACCGGTTTAAAGTTTAAAATACTGTTAGCACGGTCTATCTCTAAATGGCAGCCCAGCCCTACGGGCAAGGTGAAAAAGAGTTTGAGAAGGAAATTTAAGGTCGCAGTGCTTGGAGCAACGGGAATGGTTGGAGTGCGCTTCATAAGCCTTCTCGTAGGCCACCCATGGTTCAAACTTGCCGGTGTAGCAGCCTCTGAACGCTCAAAGGGGCAGAGGCTTCGTGAAGCCGTAAGATGGCTTCCCCCTCAAGGGCTTCCAGAAGAAATCTTAGAGTTCGAAGTTAAATCTCTAAGCCCGAAAGAGCTGGAGGACGCTGACATAATGTTCTCGGCTTTACCTTCCGATGTGGCTGGAAAGGTTGAGGAGGAATTTGCAGGGACAGGCTTCGCCGTCTTCAGCAACGCAAGCTCGCATAGGATGGACAGGGATGTCCCCGTAATGAACCCTGAGGTCAACGCAGACCATGCCCTCCTAGTAGAGGAGCAGCGTAAACGCAGGAGGTGGAGCGGCTTCATAGTTACCAACCCTAACTGCACGGCTGCCGTGCTCACGCTTTCCCTTAAGCCCATCTTGGACGGGTTCGGAATAAGAAGGGTGCTGGTTTCAACCATGCAGGCTCTTTCCGGGGCAGGCTACCCTGGAGTTCCCTCCTTAGACATCGTCGACAACATCATCCCCTTCATTAAAGGAGAGGAGGAAAAAGTTGAAAGGGAAACCTTGAAGATGATGGGCAGCCCCCTGAAGCCTGCCAGCTTCAAGATTTCAGCCAGCTGCCACCGGGTTTCAACCATAGACGGACATCTTGAAGCAGTTTTCGTTGAGCTAGGCAGGAAGGCTGAGCCTTCAGAGGTTGCTGAGGCTATGGAATCCTTCCAGGGTGAACCGCAGAAGCTAAGTCTTCCAACAGCCCCCAAGCCTCCCATACTGGTTAAAGGAGAGGATGACAGACCTCAGCCCAGGCTTGACAGGATGGCTGGGGAAGGAATGGCTGTGGTTGTAGGCAGGCTTAGAAAAGACCCGGGCTTAAACGGTGTTAAATACGTGGTCTTAGGCCACAACACGATTAGAGGCGCTGCCGGATGCTCGATTTTAAACGCTGAGCTGCTAGCAGCCAAAAAGCTTATCGCGTAAACCCGTGAAGGGTGAAACTTGAAGGGCTTGGGCTCCTAGCCTTTACAGTATACTTCCCCCTTCACCCTTCTCAGGAACTTCTCGCAGGTGAAGCATTCGAGGAAGGCAACGGTCTTGTTTTTAACAGGGCACCTGACAGCTTCCTTACGCATCCTGTTAATCATTCCCTTGGATAGCACACCTTTGAACTCTTCCAGCTTCTCCTTCGGAATTCTCATAGGCTTGTCAAGGGTTTCAACTTTAATCTGCACGGGTTTCTTCAAGCCTTCCTAAGCCTCCTTAAACCCATTTTAACGGTTAGAAGTCTAAAAGAATTATTGCCACCGCGGTGTCTAGTCAGCCCTTCCAGCTTCACAGCGTCCTAGCGAACCTCTATGTTGGCCTCTGGAAAGCCGAGTTTCACAAGTTTATCTCTAACTCTATCCCTATGGTCTCCCTGCAGAAGTATCTGGTTGTTCTTCGCGGTTCCCCCGCAGGCGCAGTAGGCTTTAAGCTCTGCAGCGATCTTACCGATGTTCATGGTTTTCGTGTCCAAGCCTTCTATGACGGTTACAGGCCTGTTCCATTTTCTCCTCTCAAGCCTTACCTTTATCCGCTGCTGGCCCTTCTCAATCTCCGAGCATATGCATAAGTCTTTTGGAAGCCCGCATTTTTCACATATTTCTGCCATGCTCTTCTCCTTAAAACTGGCTTAAACCTCTTTCGCCTTAAATTTTTCTCAAATCTTACATATAATTGTTACCATTCAACCATTGGTGGAACGCCCTGAAAGGCTTCGTAGGGGAAGCGGAAAGAATATCGCTGGCAGCCCAGCTTGCCATAATACTGGAGGCTTCAGCCTACCCCAAGCCTGGAAACGTAAGCCGCTTCCACCCTTTCAAGGACACCAGCCTCGACCATTTCCTCGCTGGAGGAGTTGCCGTGGGACCGGCTATTCGGAGAGCTGCCCTAAAAGGGTTAAAGGCTGGAGCCGGAAAGCTTCCCATGGAAAAATTGGGCTTAGGCTTCCACCTCCTTCAGGCTGTCAGAGACTCGCAGGCCTGGCATAGCGGGGGAAACACGAACTTTGGAACGTTGCTACTCCTGGTTCCTATGGCTGCCGCCGCAGGCTTCCTTAAGGCTTCCGGTAAAAAAGGTGTTGAGGGTTTAGGTGAAGCCGTTAGGAGAATGGTTGAGCATTCTACCGTGGAGGATGCTGTATCCCTTTACAGGGCGGTTAGAGAGGCTGGAGTTGGAGGGCTGGGCAAGCCTCCCAGAGGCCTACCGGACTCCTCAAGCCCTCAAGCCGTTAAAGAGCTTAGAAGGCAGGGCTTAACTCTCCACACGGTTTTAAAGGGCTGTGCCTCCCATGATGTCCTATGCAGGGAGCTTGTGGAGGGCCTTCCTTTAACCCTTAAAGAAGGCTACCCCGTCCTCTTGGAAGCCTACCGGAAGACGGGGGACGTGAACAGGGCTGCGGTTCAAGCCTACCTCCACCTCCTAGCAAGCCATCCCGACACCCTAATAGCCAGAAAAGCCGGGATGAGGGAAGCTGAAAAAGTTTCAAGGATGGCCCTAAAAGTTCTAAGGCTTGGCGGAGCCTTAACCGGGAAAGGCTTAAAAGAGGCTGAAAGGCTGGATGGAAAGCTTAAAACCCCGGATAACAGGCTTAACCCCGGAGCCACAGCCGACCTGACAGCCGCAGCCCTCATGGTCTTCCTGCTAGCAGGCTTCAAACCCTAAAAGAAACTTTTATCCGCGTTGGAATGGAGAAAAATCATAGGAAGCCCGGTGGTGTAGCGGTCAAGCATGGCGGGCTCTGGTCTCGCCGGGAAGGGGGCGGGACGCGCGTTATGCGCACAAGCTGTAAAAGGCATTCACCGCCTACCCCCACGGCGGGAGAGAAACTCGCCGACGGGAGTTCGAATCTCCCCCGGGCTACCATTGTCTTAACATAGCCTTTTTATAGTGTTTTCCTCCTGAAGCTCATAGTTTTTAATTGTAAGAAGGGAAGTTTTAAGTTGGGTGTAGAGTGGATGCAGAAAGCAAAGCTTCTTATCGTGCTTGCTGTTTTACTTGTGGTTTCAGGTGTAGGCGGCTTTACCGCTGGGCAGTCTGCTGTTCCACCTCAAACCATAACTGTAACCCAAACGCTTACTCAGACCCTCACGGTAACGGTAACAGAAACGGTTACGACATCCGCAACTCCGAGACAGGAAGCATCCTTCAGCTGCCATGTTTATTTTGCTCCAAACCCTGAAATCGAAGGACGCCTAGTAGAGTTAATCGGGGAAGCTCAAAACTACGTTTACGCTGCCTTCTACGACCTCGACCTCACAAGCGTGGCTGACGCTTTGGTGGCTGCTAAGAACCGTGGGGTCACCGTGGAAGTGGTCGTTGACAGCGACGAAAACATCATAATAATCCACAGCCCCGAAATAGCCAAACTGTACATGCAAGAATTTGGGAAACTATGGGCGGAATGGCGGGATGGAAGGTCTGCTACGTCCACCGTGAATCTGCCGTCATGGAAGCATGAAACGTAGAAGATTGGTGCTTTCAACCTCCAGGATAGGGATGTAGACAGACTGACCGTCGGCTTCAAGCTTATCGCTGAAGCTTATGGTATCCCTAAACTTGTTGTAGACGATGTAGCGTCCTTTAACCTTCTCTCCTAGAACCGTGTAATATATTACAGGCTTGCCTAGGAGAAGAGCTGAATGGAAAAAGTATACATGTTTCCCTTCAACTTCCGCATGTTGGAGGAAAGGTGTGGAAGACAAAGCCACAAACCTAACCATATCCTCCAAACCTGAAAACTTAACGTGGAAGACATCTTCAGGCATGATGGTGGCCCCCCTGAAAACTCCTTTAAGCCTATCCTATGTTAACTTATTGCTCGAAGTTAACAGCCTATAAGGCTTAGAATGCTCTTAAAGCTTTCATTAGAAGGGTTCACCTTGTAATCTCTAAGCCTCCTGATAAGGTCCTCCCTGCTTATGAAGCCTAAAACTTCCGTTATTCTCGAGGCTACCGCACCTTTCAAGAGGAAAAACTGCGTCAGTGAGGTAACGTTTGAAGGCCTACGCTTAAGGCTGGCCTTTTCAAAGTCTATAATGCACGGCTCGCAGTTCCTCCTAACAATGATATGCTTAGAGGCCCGGCTTAATTCGCCGTGGTCGATTCCAGCCTCATCCAGCCTTCTACACTGCCATAAAGCCTTGGAGAGAAAGCTTGAAACCTCCTCCCTCCCAGGAGGCTTCCCTTCTGGAAGGCCTATCCACGCTGGAAGGCTTAGCCCTTCAACCAACTCCATCAGCAGCATGTTCAAGGTTGAAGCGTGAAGCCTGGGTCCAACGTTAACCCTGTTAGCAGCTCTTGTAAGTTCAGCCTCGTGTGCTACGTCTGGCTTACCTGAGTCCAGCCTTCTAACCTTCAGGGCAAACCTTTCTCCTCTAGCCCAAGCCTTAACGATTAGGGCGGAGTTACCCTTGCCGAGAACGTGAAGTCTTCCAACAAGTTTTCCACCTGAAAACTCTAAGGCTTCAACTCCAAGCTGGCGTAGCTCGCTGAGTCTAGCCTCAAACTCGCCTCTGGAAGGTTTAGGATAGCATAAGACTAAGCCGTGCTCCTCAAAGCTCAGCCTTTCAAGCTTCACCAGCATAAGGCTTCCCTTACCATCAAGGAAACCCTAACGGCGAGGTCACCGTTAAACCTGCCGATGACTCCACGTGTGGAATGCTAGAGCTTTATATAGTGCTGGAACGGGTTTTCTGATATGCGAGCATGTATCCTTGTTAGGACGGAGCCGAAAGAGTACAAGACCATTTTGAAGAGGATTTCGAAGCTTAGCGGCGTCAGCTTCGCTTTTCCAGCCCTCGGCAGAACCGATATCGTGGCTAAGGCTGAAGTGGAAGACTTGAAAGGGCTTACCGAGCTTGTTCTCAGCATCGGCAAAATGTCAGGGGTTGTTGCAACTGAAACCCTGATAGGCATGGAGGGCTAAGCCATGGTTCGAGGGTTAATTCTCATCAAAACAACGGCCAGAGCGGTTTCACTCAGATTTCCAAACGTCGTGAAGGAGGCACGTAAAATCCCAGGCGTGACAGACGCCTTCTCAGTCTTCGGAAGGTTCGACGTGGCGGTCTTCATAGAAGCCGAAGACTACGATAAGCTGAGGGAGATAGCTTCAAAAGTAAACGCCATCCCAGGCGTGAAAAGCACCGAAACCCTATCCGAAGCCTAAACCCACCTAAAACAGCATCCTCCCAAATCGCCAAGCTTATATAACAATTTTTCTCCTTTCTTGAGAGAAAGCCTTTAGGTGTCTTAGGGTTGGGGCATAGGAAGAAGCATGCACCTCGCAGGGGTTCCCTAGCGTTTAGGCCTAGGGCTAGGGCTAAAAGCATGGTTCCCCGCATAAAGTTCTGGCCTCAGATAGCGGAGCCTAAGCTTCTAGGCTTCGCAGGCTATAAGGCTGGCATGACTCATGCCTTCATAATTGAAGCAGATAAGAGGTCTCCGAATTACGGTAAAGAGGTTTTCATTCCTGCGACGGTGGTTGAAACTCCCCCCTTAACCGTCTGTGCCCTAAGGCTTTACGAGGAGACGGCTGGAGGGCTTAGAACCCTATACGAGGTTTGGGCTGAAAAGCTTCCTAAAGAGCTGGGCAGGCTTCTAACCCCGCCTAAAAACTATAGGGCGAAGGAAAGTCTTTCCGAAGCTGAGAAGCTGCTTACAAGGGCATGCGACGTAAGAGTTCTAGCCTGCACGAACCCGAGAAGTTCAGGGCTCGGCAAGAAAACGCCTGAACTGATGGAGATAGCTGTTGGAGGGCAGGGTGTAAGAGAGAAATGGGAGTACGCCGTCGGCTTGCTTGGGAAGCAGGTTAACGTAGGAGACGTCTTCCAGGAAGGGCAGTACGTTGATGTAGTGGCGGTAAGCAAGGGGAAAGGCTTTGCAGGAGTTGTGAAACGCTACGGAATCCGGAGGAAGGAGCACAAGTCTAGGAAAACGGTGCGGGAAGTAGGCTGCATAGGACCCTGGCATCCTCCAACCGTGATGTGGACGGTGCCAAGGGCAGGCCAGCTTGGATTCCACCGCCGAACAGAATACGGCAAGCAAATCATTAAAATCGGAGCTGACGGAAAAGAGGTTACCCCTAAAGGCGGCTTCCACAAGTACGGCGTGATTAAAGGCCCCTACATAGTTTTGAGGGGAAGCATTCCAGGACACGTTAAAAGGCTTATAAGGCTTAGACACTCTGTTAGAGCGCCTGAAGAGGCTGTCAAGCCGGAGATAACCTACCTCAAAGTTTAATGGAGCGTAGTGCCAGATGAGCCAGCAAACCCTTCAAGAGGCGAAAGCCCCCGTTTACAGCCTCGACGGAACCGTGAAGCATGACATCAAGCTTCCAGAGGTTTTCCTAACAACCGTAAGGCCTGACGTTATTAAGAGGGCTGTTCTGTCCGTTCAGTCTAAAAGCTTCCAGCCTAAAGGCCGCGACCCTATGGCTGGTAAACGCACTACCGCCTGGTCCCTCGGCGTAGGCCTTGGCATGGCTAGGATTCCAAGGGTTAGAGCTCATGGAACCCCCAGAACCATGCAGGGAGCCTTCGCTCCGGGAACTGTTGGAGGCAGGTTGGCTCACCCTCCAACTTCAGAGAAAAATATTGTTAAGCGGATTAACAGGAAGGAGCGGAGGCTTGCTATACGTTCAGCCATAGCTGCTACGGCTCTACCCGAACTGGTGGCTGCTAGAGGGCATAAAATAGAAGGCGTTAAAAGCCTGCCCCTGATCGTTGAGGGAGGCTTCGAGCAGATTTCAACAACCAAACAGCTTAAAGAAATTTTGAAGACGCTTGGGCTTGAAGAAGAGTTGAAAAGGGCGGAGGAAGGAGTTAAAATCAGGGCTGGAAAGGGCAGGCGTAGGGGTAGAAGACTTAAACGCAGAAAAAGCCTTTTAATCGTCGTAGGCTCGGAGGCTAGCCCGGTTATGAAGGCTGCGAGAAACCTTCCAGGCGTGGATGTGTGCCCGGTGGACAGGTTGAACGCTGAGCTGCTGGCTCCTGGAACCCATCCTGGAAGGCTTACCCTGTGGACGGAGCCTGCCATCAAAGTTTTGGAGGAGAGGTTCAGGCATGGTGAAGCTTAGCCCCCAAGAAATACTTAAGCATCCTCTTATCACCGAGAAGACTGTAAGCGTTATTGAAAAGGAGAACAAGCTTACCTTCATCGTGGATAAAAGGGCGTCAAAACACGACGTTGAAAGAGCCTTCGAAGAGATATACAAGGTTAAAGTGGAGAAGGTTAACATGGTTATCACGCCTAAAGGAGAAAAGAAGGCTGTTGTCAAGCTTAAATCCGAATACAGAGCTTCAGACATAGCTATAAGGCTTGGAATACTCTGAGGAGGCTGATGTGGAATGGGTAAACGTATAAGAGCCCAGCGGAGGGGAAGAGGAACTCCAACCTTTAAAGCTCCAACCCATAAAAGAGTTAGCCCGGCAAAGTATCCTCCCCCCGAAGTCCTGAAAGGTAAGCTGAAGGGAGTGGTCAGAGCATTAATCCACGACCCTGGAAGAGGCACACCCCTAGCATTAATAGAGTGCAACGGAGGGCTTGCCTTCTACACGGTTACAGTTGAAGGCATCCACGTAGGACAGGAAATAGAGATAGGCCCTGAAGCCTCCCTTAAGCTTGGGAACATAGTTCCAGTTTCAGTTCTACCCGAAGGCTTCACCGTTTGCAACGTGGAGAAGAACCCTGGTGACGGTGGAAAATTCGCTAGGGCTTCAGGCTCCTATGCGACGGTGGTAGCTAAAACCCCTGCAGGCGTCATTCTAAGGCTTTCCTCGGGTAAAACCACGCTGGTGAACAGTGAAGCCCTGGCTACCGTGGGAATCGTAGCAGGCTTTGGAAGAACGGAGAAACCCTTCATGAAAGCTGGTGAAAAATACCATTTGATGAGGGCTAAAGGGAGGAAGTGGCCGGTAACCCGTGGAGTCGCCATGATCGCAGCCGTCCACCCCCATGGAGGAGGCAGGCACAGGCATCTCGGGAAGCCTGGAACCATCTCAAGACGTGCCCCACCAGGCAGGAAGGTTGGGCTTATCGCAGCGAAGCAGAGCGGCAGGTCTAAAAGGTCTAGGGGTGGAAGGTAAAGCTTAAATCTGGCGTAAGCCTTTTACGCGGTTGGCGGTGTAGCATGCCTAAAGTGTTCACCTACCGTGGTATACCCTTCACGGAACTGGAGAAAATGCCCATGGACGAATTTGTCAAGCTGCTTCCATCGAAGGCGAGGAGGAAGCTTCTAAGAGGTCTGCCTCCAGAGCATAGGAAGCTTCTTGAAAGGATTAGAGAAGTTAAAAGGTCAGGCCTCGCTGAGAAGGTTATAATTAGAACTCACTGCCGGGACATGGTTATCCTGCCTGAAATGGTAGGTGTAACGCTTGGAGTTCACAACGGTAAAGAGTTTATCCCCGTGAAGGTTGCACCGGAAATGGTTGGACGCCGCCTAGGCGAGTTCGCCATAACCTGCAAGCGGGTTATGCATGGAGCGCCGGGAATAGGCGCGAGCAGAAGCTCCATGTATGTGCCGCTAAAATAAGCAGGCTTACCGGGCGAAGGGCTCCAGCTGGCTTATCCACCGAATTTTCTCCAGCTCCTTCTCCATAGTTGCCTTTATTTCCTCAGAGATTTTCTTGTCGTAGTCTTCGAAAACCAGCCGTATCTCATGTTTGCCTTTCCCTTCAACCTTCAGCTTCATGAAGCCTAGTTCGCTTTGCTCGAGCGGTATGATTGAGCCTTTATCGTAGGCTTTCCAGGCTGGGAAGTATGCTTCCTTAACGATTATGGTTGTTTGCTCAGCTGAAGTTTCCAGGCTGAGCTTTATTTCGTCTTTACTCCAACTCCAGGAAACCTCGACGGGTGGGCTGGCGTCCACGTAGGTTACCTGCTCCGTGTTCTCGTAGAGGGTTATGCCTTCAGCCTCCAGAACAGGCTTGAAACTGGAGTTTTCGAGAAGGTAGTGGCGTCCATGGCTTCCAATCAGAACCCATTTCACCCCGTAGTCTCCAGCTCTCTCTATGAAATGCCTTATAAGCTTGTCATCCTTGCAGGAATTTAACGTGCAGACTTTTTCAACCTTTTTAAGCATAACCAAGATGCTTCCCTGAGGATACCAGCCGTCTATAAGCCTCTTCCCAGTATAGTAGGGGAGAAGGTAAACCCAGAAGGGGCAGTCCACAGCTAGAACCCTGCCGAAATCCTGCTTGGAAGCCAGATAGCTTTGTATCTCAGGGGGGATACGTCCTACATCCACTTCTTTGGCTATAACCTCCGGGGTTGAAGCAAGAATGCCTGCCCCGGCAACCACGTTAACCGTGAGAAGCAGAACTATCAAGAAGGGTGTGCTTAAGGTTTCCTTCCCGAAAACCCTCCTTGAAACGCCTTTGAAATCATATTTCTCCCTGGTTACAAGCACTATCGACAGCGGGATTGAAGCGTAAAACTGGAATCGCAGTAGGTCTATTTCGCCTCCAGCGGGCAGCAGAAGGCTTCCAGGGATGAAGTAGGCTCCGTAGATGAAGAATAGGAAAGTCCAGGTGAGCATTACTCTGCTATGGAAATCGTTTAGCTTTGAAAGTCTGCCTGAAAGCAGTGAAACGCCCAGAACGGTTAAAACGAAAATCACGGATGCCACTGGAATATAGTATAGGCTTGAAGGGTTGAAGGAAATCTGATGCCAGTATCTCAAGTATAGGAGGAAGGGTAGAAGCCAGAAGCTTGATAAGATAAACCCTAAAACCACGGGGCTTCCCAGCGAGAAAACCTTCTTAAACTTCACCTTGAAGCCTTCCTTCCCCACCAGCACGTTCAAAAGCAGAATTGCCACCGTAATCACGAGAATGTAGGCTGAAAGGTGGTGGGTTAGAAGGGTTAAAGCGAAGAAGCCTCCCGCCAGCAGCATGCTCCGCTTGGAAAGCCTTTCAATCGCCTCGAAAAAGAAGATTAAAGCTGCAAGGTAGAAGGGTAAGGCTACAATGTTTGTGAACCTTCCGAAAACTATCGAGTTCAACGGGACAAAGGGGATAAGCGAGAAGATGAGGACAGCGAAGGCAGACTGCTCCCTTGAAAGCTTAAGCCTCCCACAGAACAGGTAGAGGACGGCTGGAGTTATAAGAATGAACAGGACCTCGGTGAGCTTATAGGACAGCATAGGGTTCAATCCTAGAAGAGTTGGCAGGTAGGCTATCATGTAGGCTAGGGGAGGATAGAAAAGGAAGAAAGGCATGCCAGCATACCAGTCGAAAAACCAGGAAGTCCACCCGTTCTCCACCACGTAGAGAAGCTTCGGCAGGTGGGAGAAGGAATCCATGCCCAGCGGGTAGCCGGTGGAGAGAAGTTGAGCAGCGTAAACAGCTGTAATCAGGTTAACCAAGAACGCGGCTGACATGACAGCGGGGATTTTCAGGCTGAACTTCTCGGTAAGCATCAGGCTTAGCCTGTGTTTTTCCATGGTTCTCTTCAGTATATTAAAACATGGAGGAAGATAAGCGTTTTATTTTTATTTCACGCTTCTAAACATGAATGGAGGCATATTAGCATTTTCGAGGTGTGATTTTCTTGGCTTCGGAGGTTTGTAAGAGGCCTGTTCGGCCTGTGAGCTTGAAGCCTGGGATGACCGTGGGGGAGCTTATACGTGAAATGGAGGACACCGGGTTTGGTGCTGGAAGGCTTGCTAGAGCTGTGGAAATCTACGAGCGGATGATTAAGGATGGCGCCCTAATACTTCTCGGCTTCGCGGGAGCTATGGTTCCAGCTGGAATGAAGAAAATCATCGTTGAAATGATTAGGAGAAAAATGGTTCACATAATAGTTAGCACCGGAGCCAACATGGTTCACGACCTGCTGGAAGCCTTCGGAGGAGCCCACTATAAGGGAGCCGGCGTCGCTGACGACCGGCAGCTCTACAAGTGGCAGATAGACAGGATATTCGACGTTTTCGTCCCGGAGGAATACTTTAAAGGGCACTTCGACAATCCCATGCTGAGCATACTCGACGAAATCGCAAGGGAAACCCGGGAAAGCCTCTCCTCAGCCGACCTCATGAGGGAGATTGGAAGCAGGATAAGCGATGAAAACTCTATTGTCAGAAGCGCCTTCGAACATAAGGTTCCCATCTTCGTCCCAGCAATCCAAGATTCATGTATAGGATTATTGCTCTGGGAGGCAGCCGCCAAATATAATAGGACGCCTCCAACAATCGACGTGGTTAAAGAGTTAGACCAGTTCTTTTCAGCCGTCAAAGATGCTGGGAAAACCGGAGCCATAATACTTGGAGGAGGAGTCCCTAAAAACTACATTTTCCAAGTGGCCTTCGAATTTAAGAAGCCTTACAATTATGTCATCCAGATAACCATGGACAGGCCTGAGCCTGGAGGGCTTTCAGGTGCAACCCTCGAGGAAGCTGTATCATGGGGGAAGGTTGGAGAGGAAGCCTGCAAAGTTCAAGTCATATCTGACACCACCATCTGCCTTCCAATTCTGGTTGCAGCCGTAATGGAGAGGATAGGTGAAAGCTGAGTTGGGGACCTAGCCGATGTCAAAGTTTATATCTCCGGTAAACCCTTTCGCAGGAGTTCAGGTAGGCTATGAGGAAGCCGACTACGTGGTTTTAGGCTTCCCCTACGATTTAACAAGCACCTACAGGTTTGGCTCGAGGAACGCCCCTAACGCCTTAAGGGAGGCCTCCCTAAACATCGAAACCTACAGTCCGAGAACAGGGCTTTTCCTGGAAAACCTTAAAATCAGAGACCTAGGCGACCTAGAAGTCTCAACGCTGGAGGACCCCTTCCAGCAGCTTACAGCAGCCTTCAAAGAGGTTTTCAACGCGGGGAAGTTTGCGGTGGTCCTAGGAGGCGAGCACACTCTCACCTATTCAACGGTTAAGGCTCTGCCTGAAAACGTTATGCTACTGGTTTTCGACGCCCACCTAGACATGAGAGACGTATACGAGGGCAGAAGCTTCTCCCATACAACCCACCTTCGAAGGCTTACCGAGGAAATCGATCCCAGCCGCCTCCTAATGGTAGGCGTCAGAGCCATCGCGATGGAAGAGCTTGAATACGCACGGAAAAAGGGAATCCGCTATATTACCTCCCCGCAGATTTTAAAGCACGGCTTCGACTGGACTGTCAGAAGGATAGAAGAACACTTCAAGAAGGCTTCAAGCCTCTACATAAGCTTCGACATGGACGTTTTAGACCCAGCCTACGCTCCGGCAGCCTCAAACCCTGAACCTGAAGGCTTAAACCCCACCTTCACCCTAAACCTCTTAGAGGTTTTAGCCTCGAGGATTCCGGAGGTCGTAGGCTTAGACCTCGTAGAGTTTTCACCAGCCTACGACAACGGGGTTACCGCCGTCCTCGGAGCTAAAATAGTGTTCGAAGTTTTATGCCTCGTCGAGGCTGCTGGATGCCGGAGGTAGGGAAGCAGATATATAGGCTTGCCGGGATATTTCACATGGCAAACTTGTCTGAGCAAGACTCCTTGGATAGGTTTTTAGGGGGAGAGGAAGACAGGTCTGAACCGTCTGAAAAAGGAGAGGTTAAAGGCTCAACCTGGGTTAAAAAGCTTAAAAAAATCGTAAGCGAGAAGGCTTCCTCAGCCCGAAAGTTCGCTGAAGCCTACCTCCTGTCGGCAACCTACGACGGAGACCTCCGCTGTGCTGTCCTTAAATTCTACGACCCTTCAGAGGACAGAATACTCTTATGGCATGACACCACAGACCATAAACCCTACTGCTTCACCAGCCTAACCCCTGAAGAGCTTAAGGCCATACCGGAGGTTGCAAACCACGAGGGCTTTGAAAGCGCGGAAACAGTTGAAAAGCATAACCCGCTTACAGACAGCCCCATAAAAATTACGAAGATACTGGCCAGAGACCCCCTAACCATCGGTGGAAGACCATCCAGCTCCCTCCGAGACATAATCCCAAAGGTGAAACCCGACGCCAAGGTTTGGGAGGCCGACATAAAATACCATGAAAACTACCTTTACGACCACGGGTTCGACGTTGGAATGCCCTACATGCTTAGGGAAGACGAAAAACTTCCAGTCTTAAAGGCTGGAAAGGCTGAGCTTCCCAGAGGGCTTGAAGAGGCGCTTAAAGGCGAAGACCAAGACTTCCGCAGCTACACGGCGGAATGGGTTAGACTGCTGGAATGTCCTGTTCCCAACTTCAAGTTTGCAGCCTTAGACATAGAGGTGGAAGCACCCAGCATCGACAAGATTCCCAACGCCAGAGAAGCTCTATACCCCATTATAGCGGTGTCCGTCGTTGACAGCGAAGGTTTGAAGAGGGTTCTGCTCCTACGCAGGCCTAACGTGGAGGAAGGCTCCGCCAGGCTTCCTGAAAACGTGAAACTCGAATATTTCGACGATGAAGCCTCGCTGGTTGGCGCCGTCCTCGAGATTCTGGCCTCCTACCCCATAATTGTAACTTTTAACGGGGACGACTTCGACATGCGGTACATCTGGCATAGAGCTCAAAGGCTTAACTTCCCTCGGGAGGTTATCCCCCTGGACATGGGCAGAGACTCAGCCCTCCTCTCCTTTGGAGTTCACATAGACCTCTACAGGTTTTTCTTTAACAGGGCCATCCAGGTTTACGCCTTCGACCAGAAATACCGTGAGAACACGCTGGAGGATGTTGCCTCCGCCATCCTCGGTGTAGGTAAGCTTCCCATAGAAAAGAACGTTTCAGACCTGTCTTACAGGGAGCTGGCGGCTTACTGCCTTCGAGATGCCGAGTTAACCTATCAGCTTGCCGCTTTAGGAGACAGCTTAACCCTCAAGCTCATAGTAGCTTTAGCCAGGGTTTCAAAAATGCCTATTGAAGACGTTTCAAGACAGGGGATTTCAGGCTGGATTAAAAGCATGATGTACTATGAGCACAGGCGAAGGAACATTCTGATTCCAACTCAAAGCGAAATCCTGTCGATTAAAGGCTACACTGCAACCCAGCCTGTAATTAAAGGTAAAAAGTATCGTGGAGCCGTGGTCATAGAGCCGAGGAGAGGAGTGAACTTCAACGTTGTAGTGTTAGACTTCGCAAGCCTGTACCCCAGCATAATCAAACGCTGGAACCTCTCCTACGAAAGCGTACGCTGCCCGCATCCCGAATGCCGGGAGAACCGGATTCCCGAGACACCCCACTGGGTATGCAGGAAGAAGCAGGGAATAACAAGCCTTGTAATAGGCTCCCTCCGAGATCTAAGAGTGAAATGGTATAAAGTTAAAGCCAAAGACAAAAGCCTGCCAGCCGAGGTTAGAGCATGGTACGACATCGTACAGCGCACCCTGAAAGTCATTTTAAACGCGGCCTACGGAGTTTTCGGGGCTGAACATTTTGTTCTCTACTGTCCGCCCGTAGCTGAGGCAACGGCAAGCATAGGACGCTACGCCATAACCAAAACCATAGAGAAAGCCCAGCAGCTTGGAATAGAAGTAGTATACGGGGATACAGACTCTGTTTTCCTCAGAAACCCGTCGAAAGAGCAGATAGAAGAGCTGATGGAATGGTCGGAAAAAGAGCTTGGAATGGAGCTTGATGTGGACAAAGTCTACCGGTACACGGTTTTCTCAACCAGAAAGAAAAACTATGTAGGAGTATACCCGGACGGAAACATCGACATCAAAGGCTTAACAGGTAAAAAGCGGAACACGCCTGAATTCCTGAAGAAAGCCTTCGCCGAAGCCATAAGCATTCTGAGCACCGTTAAATCCGAGGAAGACTTCTCCACGGCCAGAGAGAAAATTAAAGCCATAGTCAAAGAATGCTATGAAAAGCTTAAAAGCCGACGGTACCCGCTGGAAGACCTAGCCTTCACCATCGTCCTAGGTAAGGCTGTGGAAGACTACGAGAAAACAACGCCCCAGCATGTTAAAGCTGTTAAGGCGCTTCCAGCTGAAGCCCGCGAGAAAATCGGGGCAGGCTCCGTCATAAGATTTGTGAAAGTTAGAAGGGAGCCAGGGGTGAAACTGCTGTTCCAAGCCAGCCTCGAAGAAATAGATGTGGGAAAATACGTGGAGCATATC
>QMXU01000008.1 GCA_003662305.1 Candidatus Hecatellales archaeon | reverse complement strand
TAAAGACTTCCATCAGCTCTCCTTTTTCGCTTTGCTGCACGGCTTAGCCCTGCTTCCTTTAAGCTTCACCCACGTGGAAGGGTTCACGGTTAGGCTGGCTGTCAGCCTGGCTGTTTTCGCCTTACTTCTGCTCTTCGTTAGGAGGACTGGTGTCAGAAGGGAGACAGCAGCTCTTCCAGCGGTTTTATCTCTCTCCGCCCTGGGTGTTCTGCTGGTCGCGGCGGCAGCAGCTTTATCGCTTTTCAAGGTAAGCCTGCCGGTTATGGTTTGGGCGTTAAGCCTGGCCCTAGGCGTCTTCATGGCAATGCTGAAAAGAGACCTCTTCAAGGTGGTCTTAGGCGTCTACGTTGCCATAAACGCGGCTCACGGGCTCTTCCTAGAGTTCGCAGGGCCTCCGGTAGCCTCCATAGCCTTCGACCTGATGGAGCTGGCGGTTGTAGGCGTTATGCTGTGGATGGCGTTCCTGGTATACCAGCGGTATGGGAGCTTAGACGTTTGGAGGGCGAACCTTTTGAGGTGGTGAACAAGGCTTGCCGTACATCTTCAGTCCTCTCCTCTGGCTTATGCTTCTCCCAGTAATCGCCGGAGCCCTATCTCCAGCCGTAGGGAAAGTTTCAGGTAAAGCCCGAAGCTGGCTTTCAGCAGCCCTAGAGTTTCTAGCTTTCCTCGTAGCCTTCCACCTTTTCCTCCTGGTTTCAGGAGGCTCTCCGCCTGCCTTCAGCCTTCCCGGCTTAAGCTTAGACGGGCTCGGCGTCTTCATGGCTTTAACCGTAACCCTCCTAGGCTTCACAGCAACCCTATACTCCGTGAAGTATATGGACGGTGAAATGAACCTTGACCGGTATTACCTGTGCCTCCACCTTTTCGTGGCAGGCATGCTGGCCATGGTGTTAGCTGACAGCCTTGTCTCCATGTACGTGGCCTTGGAAGTCATGACGCTGGCTTCCTGCGTTCTGGTAGCCTATAGAACGGGGAAGGAGGCTGCAGAGGCAGGCTACAAATATGTAATCCTGTGCACGCTGGGCGCGGTTTTCATGCTTTTAAGCATCCTCCTAACCTACCAGGCCTTCGGAACCCTTCAGCTGGCTGAGCTTAAAGGCAGAGTCCCCTACGATTCAGCTGTGGTTCTCCCCTACATCGGGCTTTTCGCCGTTTTAGGTTTAGGTTTGAAGGCTGGAATGGTGCCCCTGCACGCCTGGCTTCCAGACGCCCATGCTGAGGCTCCCTCCTCCGTGAGCAGCCTCCTCTCCGGAGCCATGATCCACACGGCAGCCTTCGCCCTTATGAGGCTTCTGTCCGCGGTTTCAGTTTTAACCCCGGGTGGAGAGGTTGGAAGCCTGCTGGTTTCCTTCGGCCTCATAAGCATGGTGGTTGGAACGATGTTGGCCCTGGCTCAAACCGACATGAAGCGGATGATGGCCTACTCAAGCGTGGACCATATAGGCTTCATCCTGCTGGGTGCAGGCTTAGCCACCCCGCTGGGGCTACTTGGAAGCCTCTATCACGTTTTAAGCCACAGCCTGGGTAAGGGCCTCCTCTTCCTCTGTGCCGGAGCGGTTATCAAGGCTTCGGGGACCAGAAGCTTCAGGGAGCTGGGAGGGCTTTCCCGCAGCATGCCTGCCACGGCTGTTTTAACGTTGATAGCGGTGCTTTCGCTGGCAGGGGTTCCCCCCTTCACAGGGTTTGTCAGCAAGTTTTTCGTTTGCATGGCTGCCTTTGAAGCCGGCTACCCTGCCTTGGTGGTCGTGATGCTGGTGGTAAGCGTTACAACCCTGGCCTACCTGTTAAGGTTCTTCCACGCTGTCTTCATGGGCAAGCCTTCCGGGAGAAGCCCAGAAGCGAAGGAGGCCTCACCATCCATGCTGGCATCCATGCTTTTCCTGGCCTTCCTATGCGTTCTTTTCGGCGTTTATCCGACTCCGGTGGTTGAAATGCTCAGCGGGGCTGTCAGCCTGCTGCTTGGGGGTGCCTAGCCGTGAGCCTCTTCCGTCTGAGCAGGAAGAAGTCTCCATGGGTTTTCCACGTGAGCACGGGAAGCTGTAACAACTGCGACATTGAAATCATAGCCGCGCTCACACCGAGGTTCGACGTTGAAAGGTTCGGCATAGTTCTTCAAGGTTCGCCCAGGCATGCGGATATTCTGCTGGTCACAGGCATCCTTAACAGGCAGACTCTTGAAAGGGCTAAAAGGGTTTACGCTCAAACCCCTGACCCCAAGCTCGTGGTGGCGGTGGGAACATGCGCCTGCACCGGAGGAATCTTCAGGGGGAGCTACAACTTCGCTGGCCCCCTGGACAGGGTGATACCTGTAGACGTGTATATTGCAGGCTGCCCTCCCAGGCCCCAGGCCATCATCGACGGGATAGTTAAAGCCCTGGAGAAACTGTAGGAGGCGTATGGGTGTGGAAGCCTTAACGTTGGAGTTCGCGCTGCTGCTTTCCATAGCTGTCCCCTTCATCTGGGCTGCAGTAGTGTCAGGCCTGGGCAGGGCGTCTGCCAGGGTTCAGGGAGGGTTTGCCGCTTCTGGGATGCTGCTTTCAACAGGCTTTCTCGTCTTCGCTGCTTCTAGGGTTATGGCTGAGCCGACCGGACTGCCGCTGGCTTTCAAGCGGCCTTGGATTCCGGCTTTCGGGCTGGCTTTCAGCCTTTACGTGGATGCTTTAAGCCTGCTGCTGGCTTTGGTTGCTTCAGGCTTCGGCTTTCTGGCTCTCCTATACTCGGTGGACGAGATGAGGCGTGAGGGAGGGCTGCCCCGCTACTACATGTGGATGCTCTTCTTCGGAGGCTCCATGGTAGGGCTTTTCCTGGCGGGAGACCTCTTCACCATGTTCATCTTCTGGGAGCTGACAAGCCTGGCATCCTACGGACTAATAGGCTTCCACAAGGAGCGCCTGGAGGATGTGGGCGCCGCCCTTAAAGCTTTCATGCTAACCCATCTGGGAGGAGCCTTCCTGCTCCTCGGAATCTTCGCTGTTTACCTGGCGTCTTCACCCCACACGCTGGACTTTGAAGCCCTGGCAGGGCAGGCTTTCACGGGGGGAGGAATGCTTCTTGTCTCTCTTGCTATAGCCTCCTTCATCATTGCCGCCGTGGCTAAGTCCGTTCAGTTCCCCATGCACAACTGGCTTCCCAGCGCCACGGTGGCTCCTTCAGCAGTTACAGCCTACCTTCACGCTGCAGCCATGGTTAAGGCAGGAGTATACCTCCTGGCCCGGATGTACACTGTTTTACCAGGCTTCTTCAACGTTCCCTCCTGGAATCTGGTGGTGGTGTCCATCGGCTGTGTAACCATGCTGGTAGGGGTTATGAACGCCCTGGTCCAGTCAGACTTCAAACGGCTTCTAGCCTACCACACCATAAGCCAGATAGGCTACATGGTTCTGGGCGTAGGCTTGGGTACAACGCTGGGGCTGGCAGCCGGACTCTTCCACCTGCTGAACCACGCCCTCTTCAAGGGATGCCTCTTCCTCTGCGCTGGAGCTCTAATATATGCGACGGGCTCAAGAAGTCTTGACGACTACGGCGGCCTAGCTAAGCGGATGCCTGTGACAGCCTTCGCCTGCCTGGTGGCTTCAGCCTCCATCTCAGGGGTTCCACCCTTCAACGGCTTCGTCAGCAAGTGGATGATTTACGGTGCAGCCATAGAGGCTGGGTACGCTTGGGCTGCGGTTATAGCGATGTTCACCAGCGCCCTAACCCTTGCAAGCTTCGCCAAGGTGGTTCACTCAGCCTTCCTCGGCTCGACGCCTGAAAGGCTTAGGGAGGTCAAGGAGGTTCCGGCGACCATGAAGATTCCCCTGACGGTTCTGGCGTTAGCCTGCATTCTCTTCGGCGTTTTCCCTGCGGCTCCTTTAAGCCTGGTGGGCTTGGCTGCAAGCGGGCTGGTGCCAGGTCTGCCTTTAGCCGTCTACTCCTTCGGCTTGGTCACCGAAATCGGGGTTTGGCTTCCCACGGTTGCAGCTCTCCTCCTCTTCCTGGGAATCCTGCTTGGACTGGCTATCTACTATGCCAGCGCTAGGGTTTCGCCTGTTGCACCTACGGCTGACAAGTACAAGGTTTTCGTTGGAGGGGAGGATGTCAGCTTGGAGGAGGTCAGCTTCACCTCCCACCACTTCTACTCCCCGGTGAAAAGCATTCTTAAGCCTCTCTACGAGGTCGGGGAGAAAGGAGGGCTGGACCGGTTGGACTACGGAATCGCAAGGCTGATAGACAGAGCATGCGGCTTCTTCAGGAAGGTTCACACTGGAGTTCTCAGCATGTACGTTTTCTGGCTTCTGCTGGCTCTCCTCGTGTTCGCCCTAATGCTCTGGTGGTAAAGTATGGCGTGTTCGAAGGATGTTGAAAGGTTCGCGGAGGATTTGGCTGCGAGGTTCAGAGGGAAAATCTTGGAATGGTATTTGAAGCCTCTCGCCGAAGCCAGCTGCGTATACTTCAGGGTTGAGAAGGGAAGCCTTAAACAGGTTGCAGAGGTGCTCTTCAAGGAGATGGATGGAAAGCTCAGCACCATATCGGCTGTGGAGCATGCCTCCTTCTTCGAACTCGTATACCACTTCACGCTTTCCAGGCAGGGTATACTGGTAAACCTTAAGGTTGAGCTGGAAAAGGACAGGCCTGAGATGCCTTCGCTGGCCCCCCTAATGAAGGGGGCAAACTACATTGAACGGGAGATAAGAGACCTCTTCGGCATAGAGTTTCCAGGCCACCCTGAACCTAAAAGGCTGATTCTGCCTGACGGGTGGCCGGAAGGTAAGCATCCGCTTAGAAGCGACTATAAGGGGGTGGAGTGAGGTATGCCCAAGGAAGGCGTGCTAATCCCGATAGGACCCTACCATCCCGCCATAAAGGAGCCGGAGTTCTTCAAGCTTATAGTTGAAGGAGAAAACGTGGTGGACGCTGACATCAGGATAGGCTACAACCACCGCGGCATCGAATACCTCGCCCAGAGGATGACCTACCACCAGGTAACTTTCCTCGTGGAGCGGATATGCGGCATATGCTCCAACATTCATCCCCTATGCTACGTGCAGGCTGTGGAAAGCATTCTAAACCTGAAGCCTCCTGAAAGGGCTTTATACATAAGAAGCATAATCGAAGAGCTGGAACGCATCCACAGCCACCTCCTATGGCTGGGGGTAGGAGGCCACGTCATAGGCTTTGACACACTTCTCATGTGGACGTGGAAGCTTAGAGAATACGTTTTAGACGTGTTCGAGGAGATAACTGGGAACAGGCAAAGCTACGCCATGATGAAGATCGGAGGAGTTAGACGGGACATCAGGGCTGAGCACCGGCAGAAAATACTGAAGGTCATGGACGAGGTTGAGCGGGGTGTCAAGCAGATAGCAGCCATGCTGCTGGAAGACCCTGTGAGCAGGGCTAGGCTTGAAGGCGTAGGAGTGCTGACCAAAGAGGAAGCCGGAAACTACTGTGTCGTAGGTCCAACGGCAAGAGCTTCAGGTCTTCCAATAGACGTCCGCAAAGACTTCCCTCACGCAGCCTACAGCATGCTAAGCTTCGAGGTTCCAGTGAGAACCGAAGGAGACGTCCTAGCCAAAACCATAGTTAGAATAGAGGAGATGCTTCAGTCAGCTGAAATAGTCAGGCAGGCTGTCGACGCTATGCCAGGCGGAGACATAGAAGTGGAATTCAAGGAGATGGTTCCAGGTGAAGGAGTAGGAGTCGCTGAGGCTCCGAGGGGAGAAGACTTCCACTACGTGGTTTCCGACGGAACCAATTACCCGAAAAGGCATAAGGTTAGAGCTCCCACCTACATGAATCTGCCCTCCCTTAAACCTCAGCTCATAGGCTACTCTCTGGCTGACGCCCCCATAATCATCGCCTCCATAGACCCATGCCTGTGCTGCACCGACAGGCTTTCAGTTGTCGACAGGCGTGAAGGCAGGAGGAAAGCCTACAGCTGGGATGAGCTTGTCTACCTGTCAAGGCGTAAAACTAGGAGGAGGTAGCAGAAGGCTTGGAAGCAGTCTTAACCACGATAGGCTTTCTAACCTTAAACCTGCTGGTCTACCCTGGGTTCGCCTTCACAGCGGCTGTAGGCCTTTTCCTGTGGTGGGAGCTTAGAAAGCTTACCGCCAGGTTCCAGTGGAGGGTTGGGCCTCCTGTCTACCAGACCTTCGCAGACCTGCTGAAGCTTCTGTCAAAGGAAAGCATAGTGCCTGCTGAAGCCAACAGGCTTCTCTTCGTGTCCGCCCCCATCATAGCTCTGTCATCCGTGTGCGTGGCGGCGCTGCTGGTTCCCGTGGCAGGCATGGTGCCGCTGAACTTCGCTGGAGACGTAATAGTCCTAATATACCTGCTGATTATGCCCTCCATCATGATTGTTCTAGCAGGCTCCGCCTCTGCTAACCCCTTCGGCGCCATAGGCTCCTCCAGGGAGATGAACCTTGCCATAGCCTACGAGCTTGCGGTGGTGGTATGCCTGCTCACCCTATGCTTGGACGCAGGCTCCCTCCACATTTCCAGCATAGTAGGCTTCAACTTCGTCAGGTATCCGCTGGCCGCCGTGGCTCTCTTCCTGAGCATTATGGCTAAACTATGTTTGAACCCCTTTGAAATACCTGAGGCGAAAACCGAGATTATGGCAGGCCCCTACACCGAGTATTCAGGCAGGCTTCTAGGCTTGTTCAAGCTGACCTACGCCATGCTGCTTTTCATCCTCTCCAGCCTCCTGGTTTCCCTATTCTTCCACGGGCCCAGCACAGGCTTCTACCCGCTTGACGTGCTGGTTCACCTAGCCAAATGCATGGTTGCTGTCTTCCTCATGGCGGTGGTGTCGGCTGTCAATCCAAGGCTTAGAATAGACCAGGCCCTAAGATTCTTCTGGAGCTTCGTCTTCGCATTAGCCCTGTTCGACTTTGTAAGGGCTTTCATCTTCAGCCAGCTGTTTTAGAGGTGGAAAGGTTGGGTGCCCCCTACAAGCTTAGAGAACTGGCAGAAGCCTTGAAGTCAGCTTTCTCAAAGGCTTTCACCGTTAAATACCCGTATGAGCCTTCGCCAGCCCCCGAAGCCTTCAGAGGCAAACTGCACTTGGACGTTGAAAAATGTATAGGCTGCGGAGCCTGCGTTGAAGGATGCCCGACAGGAGCCCTAACCCTCGAAGACGAAGAGGAAAAACGCAGAATCACGCTGTCCTATCCCTACTGTATATCCTGCGGGCAGTGCGTTGAAAGATGCCCCGTCGACGCCATAAACTTCACAACCGAATACAGCGTGGTTTCAACTCGAAGGGAAGACCTCCTCTTCCAGCTGGAGAAAGACCTCGTCAGATGTGAGGTATGCGGCGCCCCGGTGGCCACCGTAGACCATTTGAAATGGGTTATGGCAAACCTCGGCTTCCTAACGCTTAGCAACAGCACCCTGCTCGTGGCAGCCTACGAGATAAGCACCGGCAGGCTTCCGAAGAAACCGTCTGAACCCAAAGAAACCATAGAAAGACAGGACCTGCTCAAAATTCTGTGCGCCAGGTGCAGGCGTAAGGCAGTAGCCCTAGACCACGGCTGGAGAGCCAAATACTAGCATTCACCCCCCGGGAAGCTCCACCGGAATTCTCCCGAGCAACCTCAGAACTCTGCCGTTGAAGGCAGCCCTGTAAGCGTAAACCCTAACGCCTTTCTCCCAGGCTTTCCTTAAGGCCTCAGCAAACCTCGGGTCCTCCCTATGGTTCGGCTGAAACCTTTCCACGTCTTCTCTTTGGGCTAGGAAAACTATGGCTGCCCTCCAGTCTCCCCCAGCCATCCTAGCTAGGGTTTCAAGGTGGCGTCTACCCCGCTCAGTAGGCGCGTCGGGAAACATGGCTACATCGTTCTCAGCCAGAGTGCAGGATTTAACTTCAACCAGAAGCCTTCCGCCGCCTTTCTTTTCTAAGAGGAAGTCCAGTCTTGTTCCGCCAAGCCTGGGCTCGGCTTTCAGAATCCTGAAGCCTTTAAACTCTTCCAGTTCACCCTGCCTCAGGGTTTCAGCCAGAAGCCTTAACTTTTACGCCTTCCAACTCTGCGAGAACCGTAAACCTGTTGAGTCTAGCTAAAAATTTTGCTTCTAAATGGTTGCTGGCTGCGAGGGCTTCCCGTCCCAACCCTGCCGGCTAAAGCCTCCTGTACTCCTCGTAGAACTTCAAGAGGAGCTTAACCTTCTCGGACTCGGTGTTTAAGGCTATAATTTTCATCTGGCCTGAAACCTGCTCGTAGGCGAGGATTCCCTCCCCGATTAGAGGCCTGATAACCCTTGCCACGGTGCTGGGAGAGCAGGCGAGAAACCTCGCAAGCCCAGCTTGGTTGAAAACCTTGCCAGGATTCTGAAGCAGAAACTCTAGGAGTTTAGTCTGCCTTCTGCTCCCGAAGATTCTTTCAAGCCGGGCCATTCCTTCCCTCAGCTCCCCGGAACAATCTTCGTTCCAACCTTCCCGCCGAGGCTTGCCCTCATAATATTCTCCTTCCGCCTTCCGTCGAGGAAGTAGGCTGTCACCCCTGAGCGTTCAATGATTTTCACGGCTAGAGGGTCAAGCTGGTAGGTTCCAGCCCAAAGCTTCCCCTTCAACGCCAACTCCAGAAGCTTCCCTGTGGTTACCTCCTCAAACTTTCTGGCTTTAGGGTCGGCTTTAGGGTCTTCACTGTATATTCCGTCGACATCTGTAGCCATAATGTAGATGTCAGCGTTTAAGGCTTCAGCAGCCAGGGCTCCAACGGCAGCCGTCGAATGTCCGGGGGTAAGCCCTCCCATAACCACTATCCGGCCGTGCCTGGAGTAGGCTCTCAACTCTTCAAGGCTTCTCGGAACAGCCGGGTAGGCAAGCTCTCCAAGTGCAACAGCCATAAGCCTCGCGTTAAGCCTTGAAACGGAAATTCCCGCCTCGTCGCAGACGGTTTCATCCGCATGAAGCCTTCTCAAAGCCTCAATATAGCCTCTTGAAGCTGCACCCCCACCTGCAACCAGAACAAGCCCGTAGCCCTCGGAATGTAAGGTTTCGAAAATCCTGGCGTAATCCCTTAACGCTCTGGGTTTAGGCGGATAAGGAAAGAGGAAATGGCCGAGCTTCACCACGAGGTTAACCAACTTCCTTCTACTCTCCTCCAGCCTACATATAGTCCAAATTAGAAAATAAAAGATTACAGCTGAACAGCCTGTAAGATGGATGTTAACGGGCTTTGTTAGGGTAAGATTTATTAAGGATAGTAATACTTTCTAGAAAAATAGTAGGATTTGATGGCCGTGGTCACACGTAGAACCCTCCTCAAAACCTTGGGATGCTTTGTGGCAGCAGCCTCCGTCGGAAGCATTCTAAGCTACTGGCATCTTCACCAGCCCACAGCTGAAAAAACTGGAAGCACCATAACCGTGGTAGACACGGCCGGCAGAGAAGTCACGCTTCCCTACCCCGTTAAAAGCTGCGTCGTAGGCGATGACTCCATAGCCGAACTCATACAGGTCCTAGGCGCCGAGGACACCATAATCGGGGTTGAAGACAGCATACCAAAACGGGGTTACTTTCCAAAGCTTGAAGACAAACCACCCATCGGAAACCAGTGGAGAGGCCTAAACTACGAGCTTATCGCCGAGCTAAACCCAGATGTCGTGATAGTCTACGGAAACCTCAAGCATGTAGAGCAAATCCTAGGGAAACTAGAGGAAATAGGAATCAAAACGCTGTGCGTAGACCCTTCGGTTGTCGATGGACCACGCACTAAGTCGATAGAAATTCTAGGTAAAATCTTCGGCAGGGAAGAATTTGCTGAAAAGTTCATGGCTTGGAGGGGGAAGCTGCTTACACAGCTAGGTGAAAGGCTTGCAGGCTTGAAGGAAGAGGAAAAGGTTAACGCGTATCTTGCTATGGGGATGGGTAAACTTTCCGGTGATAAGCTTCCCACTAAGGCTTATGGGGGGAAACACGCCCACATCGTAACCATCGAGGAATGGGCTAAAATAGAGAACATCGTGTCAAAAGTTCTCCCTGAATCTCACAGCGGCAAGGTGGACCTTGAATGGATAGCTGAGGAAAACCCCGACATGCTCATCATAGGAGTGTGGAGCAGCGGTAGAGAATGGGACCTAACAGGCTACTACGTTACGGATCCGTCGGCTCCAGCGAAATATATCAACAGCCTCATGGCCAACGAAGTCCTAAAACAGACAAAAGCCGTGAAAAACGGAAGAGTTTTCCTGATCGACCATCTGCTGACTGGAACCAGGCCGGAGGTGGGAGCCTTCTACCTGGCCAAAGCCGCTTACCCGTCCAGAATGGAAGGAATAGACCCTGAAGAGATCCACCGGGAATACTTCGAAAGCTGGTTGAGGGTCAAATACCAGGGAATATGGTTTTATCCTCAACGGTGGAAGGGAGATGCCTAACCCATGAATGTAGATACTGTTTTGAAGGAGGCCCTAGTCAGGCCTATCAGCAGAGAGGAAGCTTTCTTCCTATTCAGGAAAATCCAGTCTTGGGATAGGCTGATGGATCTTTTTAAGGCTGCCAGCAAGGTTAGAGACGACGAGGTTGGATATAAACTCAAACTTATGGGTTTCATATCCCGCATAGCCCCGTGCAGAACGGAGCCCGTATGCAAGTATTGCTTCAGGTGGAGAGACTCTGAATCCTTCTCTGAAAAAGCCGTGCCCACCACCGAGCAGCTGAAGATAGCTGCTAAAGCCTTGGAAGAACGTGGGATGAAAAGCGTTAGTCTAGGCGGGGGAACAGACAGAAGCGAAGAAGGTAGAGCCATGGCTTTAAACGCAGCCAAAACTGTCTGCGAAAACAGCAAGCTCAAGGTTTGGGCTGGAAGCTGCTCCTTTCTCCCAGAGGACATACCGAAATACAGGGAAATAGGAGTTGAAGGCATAACCTGCAACCTTGAAACCATAAACGAAAACGTTTACAAGGAGCTCAGGCCTGGGGAAAGCCTTGAGCTCAGGAAAAAAATAATCGAAGCCACGGAGGCTGCAGGCTTAGGCATAGATAACACTCTAATGGTGGGCCTAGGCTGGAAGCCTGAACAGCCGCAGCCCTACGAAGACTGGGTTGAATTCTTCTTTTACTTTAAACGCTTCAAAAACTTGAGGATCCTAGAGGTCCATCCCTTCAGGCCTATAGAAAATTCGCCTGTTCAAGCATGGCCTCCAGGCTCAGTTTTTGAGGCTGAGAAGGCTAGGGCTATTGCAAGGCTGATTTTCAGGGATATAGACATAAGCGGTGGCAGAAGCCTCCTAAGCCTTCTTGCCGGTGCAAACCTTGACATGCACTGCTACCCGGTGAGTAAGGCTTCCAGAGCTTGGAGGGAAGACCTGCCATGCAGGATTCTAAGGCTTGAACCAGACCTAGTCATGGTGGACAACTACCACATAGTCACAAGGGCTGCAAGAGAACTCGGCATGGAAATCGAGTAATAACAGCTATGAGGAAGAAAAAACTGGAAAACCTATATGAAAGTTTCACGAAAAAGAAAGCAGCCTTCATATTGTTTCTCATATGCGCACTGACAGGATTATTTTTCATTTCTCTATCGCTCGGTTCCGCCCGTTTAAGCCTGGAGGAAGTTTACAAGGCTTTCTTCAGAGGACTGCTTCCAGTGAGCCCGTTAAGCCCTAACATGGACAGTATGGCCTACACTATTATCTGGTTTCTAAGGCTTCCAAGGGTTCTAATGGCCATCGTAGCTGGAGCTGCGTTGGCTGTTGCCGGAGCTGTTCTACAGGTTATATTAAGAAATCCTTTGGCTTCCCCCTACACGCTTGGGGTTGCCTCCTCTGCAGCCTTCGGAGCAGCCTTATCAATAATTCTTGGAGCCGGAATCGCAGGTTTCCGTCACCTAGTGTTCATAAACCTTCCCGCTATAGTTATCAACGCCTTCTGTTTTTCCATGCTTTCAGCGTTTATCATCTTCTGGCTTTCCAGAATCAAAGGTGCAACCGCTGGAACCATGGTGCTTGCAGGCATAGCCATGATGTATCTTTTCTCAGCTGCAACCTCGCTTCTCCAGTATTTCGGAACTGAAGAGCAGGTGACCGCTGTGGTCTTCTGGATGTTTGGGGACTTAGGCAAAGCCGACTGGTCAAATCTTGCGATAGTAACCCTAACCATTGTTCTCGTGTTTCCGGTAGTGTTAAGGTGGTGCTGGGATTATAACGCTCTTTCGCTTGGAGATGAAACCGCTAAAAGCCTAGGTGTAAACGTTGAGTTTCTAAGGCTTACCAGCATGATTCTGTCAGCACTACTGACAGCAGTGGCGGTTTCCTTCCTGGGAACCATAGGTTTTATAGGGCTGCTTGCACCCCACATTACGAGGATGATTATTGGCGGAGACCATAGGTTTCTCCTGCCCACCACCTGCCTTATAGGCTCCATTCTGCTGTTAGGGGCTGACACGGCCTCAAGAACCATTCTCTCCCCGCTGGTTCTTCCAGTAGGGGTTTTAACTTCCTTCCTTGGTGTGCCTCTATTCATATACCTGCTTTTAAGGGGGAGAAGGGAATATTGGTGAAGCTCAAGATAAAGGATGTGAGCTTCAGCTATGGAAGTGTTAAAGCTCTGGAAAACGTCAGCCTAACCTTGAAAGACGGCGAAATTCTAAGCGTTATAGGGCCTAACGGCTCAGGTAAAACCACGCTTCTACGCTGTATAAACGGCCTTTTGAAGGCTGAAACTGGCGTCGTAATGGTTGATGACATCGACATCCGCAGGCTTTCAAGAATTGAAATTGCAAAGCTTATGGGAATGGTTCCTCAGCTGGAGGACCGCCGATTTCCCATAACGGTTTTTGACGCCATACTTGTAGGCAGAAGGCCCTACATGGGCTGGAAACCAAGCCTTAAAGACCTCGAAATCGTCTCAGAAATCTTGGAATCCTTGGGTTTAAAAGAGCTAGCCTTGAGAAGTCTGAGCGAACTAAGTGGAGGCGAGTTCAGAAAGACGCTTATCGCAAGGGCCCTAGCCCAAGAGCCAAAGGTGCTCCTCCTAGATGAGCCTACCAACCATTTAGACCTTAAACACCAGGTTGAAGTTCTTAACCTTCTGAGGAAGCAGGTGCGAAGTAAAGGCTTGTGTGCTGTAATGGCTATGCACGACCTTAACTTGGCTATTCGCTACTCCGACAAAATACTAATGCTAAACCACGGCAAAGTTTACGCAGCTGGAACCTTGGACATAATCACCCAAGAAAACATTAAAACCGTTTACGGCGTTGAAGTTGAACTTTTCAGGGACAGGCATGGAAGAATACTGGTAAGCCCTGCATCCTAACCTCTGCAGAAAGGAAAGATAGCATATAAATCAGGTTTCAACCAAGCAAAGATTATTAGTTGGTGAGGCTTTAAAACCGTTTAAAGTAGGAAGTCAGGGAAGGGTTTCTCCTTTATGGCTCAGCAGAGAAGCCGCTCCGTGGAACTGTTCAAGGTTAAAAGGCTACTGGATACGCTTGCCTCTAAGCGGGGAAGACACACCGAGCTCATATCGCTTTACGTTCCCCCCGGAAGACAGCTCAGCGAGGTTATAGGGGTTCTCCGCCAGGAATACTTCACCGCTTCCAACATCAAGTCCAGAACCACAAGGCATAACGTTCAAGACGCCATTGAAAGGGTTATCCAGAGGCTTAAGCTCATAGGGCGCACCCCTCCAACAGGGCTTGTGGTCTTCTGCGGAGCCATCCCCCAGAACGGTCCGGGCACAGAGCGTATGGAAACCTACGTCATCGTTCCGCCTGAGCCCATCGACGTGTACCTTTACCGCTGTGACTCCCGCTTCCACGTGGAGCACTTATTCAACCTAGTCAGGGAGAAGGAGACCTACGGCATAATGGTTATAGACGGGAGCGGTGCAACCTACGCCATGCTTAAAGGCAAAAGGCTGGAAATCGTTAAGTCCATCACCTCCGGGATTTCAGGGAAGCATAGGGCTGGAGGCCAGTCAGCCAGAAGGTTTGAAAGGCTGCGAGAGGTTGAAGTTAACGAGTACTTTAAGAGGGCTGGAAACTATGCAAACCAGATTTTCCTTGAAATCCCGGATTTGAAGGGTTTAATCGTGGGCGGTCCGGGTCCAACTAAAAACGAGTTTCTTGAAGGCGACTACCTGCACTACGAGCTTAAAGGCAAGGTTATCGCGGTGGTTGACACCTCCTACGTGGAAGAGCAAGGCGTAAAGGAGGTTGTAGCCAAAGCCCAGGAGATTCTCCGGAACGTCCGCTACGTCCAGGAGAGGCAGCTAGTTCAAACCCTCCTCCGGGAGGTTGGAAAAGAAAACGGGCTAGCCGCCTACGGTGTAGACGAAGTTAGAAAACTCATGAAGGCTGGAGTGGTGGAAACCCTCCTCCTATCCGAAGGATTAAACCTGCTTGAGGCAACAGTTAAATGCCCCAGCTGCGGCTACGTGGAGAAGCATCTGGTGAAGCCTGCTGACCTAGTAAGGTTCAAGAGCGAAACAGCCCAGCGGGAATGCCCTAAATGCGGCTTTCAAGGACTTCAGGCTGAGGAAAGGGAGCTGGTGGACGTTTTAATGGAGGAGGCTGAGCAGGCTGGAGTGAACGTGGAGATGGTTTCCCCTGCCCACGAGGAAGGCGAAATGCTTCTCAAATCCTTCGGCGGAATAGCTGCCCTCCTAAAATACAAAGTTTAAAAAGGCTGAACAGGGAAAAAGGGGATTACAGAAGTCTCAGGCTGATAGATTTTAACTGTAGAGGTGAAGGCATGTGAAACTTGACTTGTCAAAAGAGTATAAATCGTACTATACGGCGAAGACTACGCCTGAAATAGTTGATATCGGTGAAGGGAAGTTTCTGACGGTAGAAGGGAAGGGTGCCCCGGGTGGAGACGAGTTTCAGGCTAAGGTTGGCGCACTGTACTCTCTTGCTTACGGTGTTAAAATGCTGATGAAAAAGGAAGGCAGAGATTTCACGGTGGCGAAGCTTGAAGGTTTATGGTGGGTGGATTCTGACAGACCTTACATTGAGGTTCCCCGTGAAGAGTGGAGATGGAAGCTTCTAATCCGCCAGCCTGAATTTGTAACTTCTGAAATCGTTAAGAAGGCAAGGCAGGAAGTTATGAAAAAGAAAAAGATGGAACTGGTGAACGAAGTTAAATTCGAGAAAATGAAAGAAGGCAAATGCGTTCAGATACTGCATATCGGCCCTTATTCAGCCGAGCCGGAATCGTTGGCAAAGATGAGAAAGCTGATGGAGGATGAGAATCTGGCTGAAAACGGGAGGCACCATGAAATCTATCTGGTCATGGCTTACCCGAGAAAAGCGCCTGAAGAAAAGTTGAAGACGATATTAAGACAGCCTGTGAAAAAGAAAAGCATATAGGTTTTTAGTTTTATGACCCTAAAATCCAGTAGATAGCATATCCTATCGTGAGATGGGTTCCAAATATCGTATTGTGAATTATTATTGTCGTTAACAGGCTGC